>DAICZM010000042.1 GCA_027311145.1 Ktedonobacterales bacterium | reverse complement strand
CAATTGGAATTTTAAGTGTGGCTTGGAACTGGCTAACTTTATTGGCCCTGGTTTTCTGGGTAGGCCTGCTAATTGCTGAACGCTTGATAATCGCACCGATAGAACGTGGTCCGGCCTTGCTTGTCTTGGCACATAAGCAGTCTCTCTCCCTGCAATGGCTCTCTCTGCTGGTCTTGCTGATTGGCGAAGCGGTCTCATTACTCATGCGTGTGCTGCGTTTCAATCAGGTCTTCCACACAGGTTTTCAAATAGAGACAGTTGGGCAGTTTATTCTCAATACCACCTATGGACAACTGTGGGGGGTGCGCGTTGCTTTGTTACTTGTGGCCTTACTCTGGCTGCGTTGGACGCGGCGATCATTGATGGAGCAACACGTGGTAATGGGTCGTGATGCGGTAACTCGCCAACCTGCGACAGATGCCGTATCAACTATGACGGCTCAGGCTCGTATCACCCGCGATTTCTCATTAAATGCCATTCCTACGGGTCATCTCGCCTTGCTTAAACGGCAAGAAATCTCCGATCAGGAGCAACTTACACCGTCGCGTCGTGATACCATCCTCTGGCTCTGCCTGGCGGGTTTGCTGCTATTCACTCGTGCATTAAGCAGTGATGTTGCTCAAGTTGCCCCGCTCCATTTGAGTGCGGTGGTGCTAGACTGGCTTTATCTCTGTGCGCAATGTACGTGGTTTGGTAGTCTCACTTTTATTGGCTATACGCTCTTGCCCATTATTCAACGCGAGAATTTGACCGAGACGTTGACAACACTTTTGCGTCGCCTTTCAGCCTTTGTCTTGGTTGGCATGCTCGTGCTACTGGTGAGCGGCCTCTTTCTGGCAGAAGCGACAATCCGGCATGGTGCGCTTTTGCTCACCGATGCCTATGGGCGAACACTTTTAGTCAATGCTCTGCTGACCGTGTTTGTTTTGCTCATGAGTCTCTATTTATTGATTACTGTGCGCCTCCGCTTATCGCGACAGACAATGTTGTTGCCGGTGGTTGGGGCAGAGTTGCCAGCACGCAGGACACGCCAGACTGCTTTGACACAGACGCAGCGTCATCTGAGAAAGGGCATAAAGGTGACCTCTTTTGGCATGGGAGCCATACTTTTCTGCGCAGCACTGATGTCTTTCTATGCTCCGCCCATCGTATTTCCTGCCCTTACTTATAGCGATCCAGTCGCACATGCGCCTGCTACCACAGGCACTATGCAGACACAACAGGTCGGTTTGCTTTCAATCAGTTTGCAGGTCTTTCCGGGGAAGGCAGGCAATGATAACACTATCCAGGTGATGCTGACCGATAGTAGCGGCAATCCCGTGACGGATGCCACCATTCAACTGACCATCAATATGACGGTGATGGACATGGGGACCGCGCACGCGATCTTGACTGGCAGCAACGGCATGTATACGAGCGTGCTGACGAAGAACAGTACACTGAGCATGGCGGGCTTGTGGAATATCCTGGTCACGGTGCAGCGTCCGAACCTACCGCCCGCGCAGGCACTGTTCCCTGTCTCGCTCAAATAGGCTAGCAGTGGCAGAAGAGCAGAGAGCAGAAAAAATGCTTGACGAGTAGGCCGCTTTCTGTTATACTTACTTCGTTCACAAGGCGGGGTGTAGCGCAGCCCGGTAGCGCACTACAATGGGGTTGTAGTGGTCGGAGGTTCAAATCCTCTCACCCCGACTCATCAAAAGGCGGGAGGCCCTTTCATAGAATGGCTTCCCGCCTTGCTTTATGCCACCTTCCCACTTACGCTATCAGCCAGCATAACGTATCTGAGGGCAAAAGTGATAGCAACACATCATGGTTTTATCACCTCTAAAGAGCCAAGCTCCCATTCTCCCTGTTCCTTGTGGAGCATAACCGCCTTATGGTATGTGGTATAATGAGGTGATATATGAGGTAGGCACTTCGATTAGTAAAGAGAAAAGCCAATGGCAATTCAACATGGTGAACACCAGGGAAAAATCAGCCTTGAGGAGTTCTTTGCTCTCTTGGAAAGCGATCCTGAACACCGCTATGAATTAATTGATGGCTACCCCTCTATGATGACAAGGGGGTCGCCCGATCACTCGATCATCGGCGCGAACATGAACAGAATTCTTGGTGAACAGCTCCGGCAACGTCCCTGCATTGCATACAATTCAGATGTTTACATCGAACTAGCAGATAAAGCAAACTGCCTTTGCCCCGATACATCAGTCAGTTGTGACCGCCGAGATCGCCGAGCCACAAGGGCTATCCACTATCCTTGTCTGATTGCTGAAGTCCTCTCACCTGGCACGAAAGCACATGACCGAGGAATTAAAGCCGATCTGTATCAGAATATTCCAACGGTCCAGGAAATTCTTTTTATTGATACACAAGTAATGAGAATTCAACTTTACCAGCGTGAAACAGATTACTGGACCATGCGCAGCTTCACTCATAACGATACTATAGAGTTGCCTAGCCTAGGCATACACTTCTCTGTTGCAGAGGTTTATGAAAAAACAACCTTTGACGACTCGTTCGCGGAAGAATAAAATTCTTTGCCACCAGGCACTAAACCGTAGTAAGTTCCCCCCCAGCCTTTTCCTCAAAGGCACCCTCTGCTGTGCTATTTCTTTTGGGATTCATTCCCAAGCCATTTCCAAAAACACGATCACCCACAGAGAAACGTGGACCCCTTCTCCGACCTCGACGAATTTGCCAGCGAGATTGCCGCCGAGGATAAGCGGGTATTTGAGCCAGGGAAAGAGAAGATTGCCGAACTGTTGGACCCCTGAGGGTGTAGGTTAATGAAGAAAAACGTGTTATACAGGGCCGAATTTGTCCGCCTTTCATGGGATACTCTCATAAGAGATTGTATTCATGAAAGGATATTTCTATGAGCGCACAGCCTTTTAAAACTATCGTCCTTGATCTCTTGCGGCAAGGCCATCTCGATGAAGAAGCATTTTTGCAGAGGCTTACCGAAGTTGAACGTACTGCCATTGGGATGCCAGACCTCTGGTCTGCCAAAGATCACATCGTTCATTGGACCTTCTGGCGCCAGGACCTCATTCTGAAGTTGACCGCTATTCTCCAGCACCAGGAGTTGCCACCGAGCGAAGAGAGCGAGGACGACCAAATCAACGAGAGGGTGTTTGAGGAATGTAAACTGCACCTCTGGTCAGCTATTCACGCTCAATCTGAGCGCGTTTACGCCGAACTCATCACGCTAGCCGAGCAACTGAGTGAAGAAGATCTAACGATTTCCAATCGCTTTACTGCCATTTCCAAGCAAAGGCCGCTGTATACCGCTTTCCTGGGTTCTTGCTACGAGCATGACCAGGAACATCTCGCGCAGTACTATTCCGACCGGAACATTCTCCCACAAGCGATTGAGATTCGTGGGAGGTGCGTCAACAGAATCATGCAAGCTGATGTGCCTGCATGGGTGAAAGGGAGCTTTCTCTATAACCTGGCTAGCTTTTATACAGAACAGAACCAGCAAGAGCAAGCAACCGCTCTCTTACAGGAAGCGTTGCTCCTTGATCCTCGTCTCAAAGAGCGATTCTGAACTGGTGACGCTACGCGATTAACTGGATTGAACTTCCCGTGTCTGTCCCAGTCTGCGGGAAGTTTCTGTCTCCCTCTTCAGCTCAATGGGATGCCTGAGACGTGCCGCATCTTGCGATAGGCACGAAAATGAGCTTTTTGGCAGCATCTCTTCCATCCTATAATGAAGACTATCCCGCCGTCACGATCATGACCATGACACTGAAAAAGTCGTCTCCCATTTTCCATCTATAGAAAATTTTCATCGAAAGGTGCAGTGTATAAACGTGCTATGCTATAGAAGGCTGGATTGATTTCGCGCTAGAACTTGGGCGGCCAATTCTCGCGCCAAAAGTCACCGTCTAATAGCATATCCACCGAACTAGCAGACTCAGGAGTAGGGGAATATCCCTGTCCTGAGTCTTCAGGAAGAATTCCGTATTTATTCTCTATCCTACCCGTTATATGCCTCTTGCAGGTCTTTTATGATGATCTTATGCATTTTCAACATTGCTTGCACTGCTCTGCCCGACTTCTCAGGGTCTTGACCTTGAAGTAGTTCGCCCAATGCGTTGGGAACGATCTGCCAGGATAACCCGTATTTGTCTTTCAGCCAGCCGCATTGTCCTTCTTCTCCGCCAGTGGTCAGTTGTTCCCATAACCTATCAACCTCTTCCTGTGTCTCGCACTTCACGAAAAACGAGACCGCCTCTGTGAATTTGAAATGTGGGCCGCCGTTTAATGCGATAAACTCTTGTCCTTCAAGCTGGAATGACACGGATATTGCCTTGCCATCAGGGCCAGGCGTCACACTCAGGACCTCTGCACCTTGAAAAAGGGATGTATAAAAACGTGCAGCCTCCTCGGCTTGTGTATTGAACCATAAAAATGGCACGATCTTCTGCATTGCATGACCTCCAAAGGTTTGTTCTTGGTTTTGCCTTCCCAAAAGCCCTCACCGCGATTGGGGGACAATGCCGTCTTGTTGAGATACTGCTGGTTGCTATCAGAGACAGAGTACTCCAGAGCCTGGCAGGTGTTCTCTAACATTCCAGCCATCTACAGTGTCCTTCTGTAGCATACTCGATAGCTGTGCAGAAAGTCTTGAAACGATGGCGCACGGTGCGTGGTGACATCTCGTGTGGATGACCCTGTAATACCGAGCTTACCAGTGGATCACGAACCAGCACCTCTTTACTCACAAGCCTGTTTATAAACGTATCGACATTTTCGTAATTGCCTAGCGGAATGCTCCGTTTAAGCTAACGGAACTCTGCCAGTACGGGCAAATGGTCGCTCGCCTCTTCGCCGCGCACGCCGTTCCCTGTGCTAACCACGTCGCTATGGGTGAGGCGAGAGGCCAGTTCTGGGCTGGCAAAGATAAAATCAATGCGTCCGGCCAGCGCACCTGCTGGACAGGTGAAGCCGGGAGTGCGCGGGTTAATGGTTCTAAAACAATCAACGTAGCCCTCGCGTTGCAGCAGATCGATCCCGCTCTGGGCATAGCGGGGGCTGATTCTATCAAGTAGCGCACTCAGAGGACGGCTGTAGATCAGCGTGCGCAGGATGGGTTGCAGGATAAAGCTGCGGAAAACTGACTCCTGGCGAGGCGCAGGATGATAGTTGGGCATTGCCGCCATCTGCTGATAATATTTCTCGCGCTCGTGCATCATATAGCGTATGAGCTTGCTGCCATACACGGGTTCGCCTGGGGCAACCGAGTTGAAGTCGCCCATGAAGAGATGAGCTGTGCCGCGTTTCTCACGCATAATCGCAAGGGCTTTCTGTACCTCACCGCGCCGTTTGATATTGCCTGCCGGACCGCTAAAGAAGTCCGCCGTCAAGTGGACGACAAAGAACGTGAGTGGATTGCCATCTGGCTCCTCAACGGTCACTTCAAGTAGATGGCGACGGGTGAAAATAGCGGGATAGGTGTGAACCTTTGTTTCGAGAATGGGGTAACGACTGAGTAACGCTACCTGCCAGTCGCGGCTATGTTTGCCTCGTCCACTGATACTCACATGCATCATGCCAAGCTGTTCCGCTAGTGTCTCGATGACCTCGGCATCGGTTGCCTCTACCAATCCGACGATATCAGGTTGAGCCGAAGCTATGATACGCGCCAGTTTTTCCGTGCGCTTTGTACCGCCAACAAGAATATTATAGGAGAGAATGCGCGTCATTATGGTTGTTGTCCTTCTCTGGTCCTCTCGATCACACCCTGTGATGTTGCGCATGAGTATGAATGTCTCAATTGCGCACAATCCGCTCTAATCTTGCCACAAAGTCTGCCGTTTCCGCAATGTGGAAGGCTCCCATGATAAAACGATCTGGACGTATGAAGAGCAGTATATCGCTCTTGTGGTGCAAGAAGTGTGCCAGTATGCCATCGCTGTCAGATATTGTGGTACAGCTGCGATGATCTGCTGCTACAAATACGCTATGCGCGTGCATGGGTTGCACACAGAGGAAGCGAACATCGAGTTGTTGCCAGAGTGCGTGTGTCATGTCGGTAAACGCCGTGGAAGGATTTTCATATAGCCTTAGAAGAGTGAAGGTGTTGCCTAGCATATCATCGAGTAGAACGCGCTGCCCGGTGAGTGTTTGTACAAAAGGCTGTGGAAGGATGTGGCCTATGAAACGGCGTGTGGTGCGCTGGTGCGCTGGCATGAGCAGGCCCTGTGGGATATAGGCAGGTGGCTTGATGGCCGCTTGCGTGAGCATAGTATGGATAGGGGATATCAGGTTGAGGATGCGGAACGTGAGATTGCGTAGAGCAGCAAAGAGAGGGTTGGTCGGCATGATGATGCCGCCGAGAAAGGTAGAAAGCAGTTGCATGCGTGCGACATGGGGCATGCGTTCCTGTTGATAACTGTGTAAAATAGTGGCGGGCAGACGTTTTTGTAGGACCATGCTAATTTTCCAGCACAGATTATGCGCGTCGCGTAGCCCGCTATTCATGCCTTGCCCGCCAAAAGGTGGCATCAGGTGCGCGGCGTCACCGAGCAAGAATGTATGGCCGTGCATGGCTATGAAGCGTTTGGCAAGCATCGTCTGAAAGGTGTAGAGTGTGGCGCGGGTAATCTGTTCTGTTGTTGCTTGTGGAGGTCTCTGAAGCCATTGCCAGCCCTGGGCGATCAAGCGTTGGATGGTTGCTGTTTGTAGCAGGTCTTGCTCCTGTTCGCCGGGCATGAGCATAAACTCCCAGCGTCTCAGGCCAGCGGGAGCGGGCAACGTGACGGCGGGACGAGCGGGATTGCAGAAAAAGACGATCTCGTGCGCCTCTTCCGTGGTGCGCAGGCTATCAACGACTAACCAGCGTTGTCCCGTGCGTAGCACGCGTTTTGACGCAACGGCATGTTTGTGTTCAGGGGTCAGCGCGCGGCTTTGTGGGGCCGTAGCAAAGCTTGAGCGGAGCAGAGAGAACAGGTTCATTGACTCAAAAGGGATGTGATTGGCGTGGCGTACAAAACTTTTGCCCCCATCACATGCCAACAGATAATTACAGGTCATTGTATGGGGCGTGCCATCGGGTGTGCTGATCGTGAGCGAGACAAGCGTTTTATCCTCGTAGGGGCGTGATTCATCACGCCCTACTTTCTTGGGAGCGTTCTTGGGAACGCGCTTGGGAACGCTCCCAAAAACGTTCCCAAAAACGCTCCCAAAAACGTTCCCAAAAACGCTCTTGGGAAGAGGTACGAGGGTGTGATGAATCACACCCCTACGCAGCGGCGAGATGTGTTCAAGCTTATCTAATGTATGCTCAAAACGAACCATGACGTGAGGGAAGCGTTCCAGGGCGTGCAGAAGGGCGGTTTCAAAAGCGGGTTGATAAAAGGTTGAAACAAAAGGATAGCCGTTTTTCTGCTCGGTGGGCGCGACCTTGACCAGGTAATGTGTGCCTGCGAGATAGTGTACGTTGAGATCGAACTGGATATGCTGGCTGATGGCCGCACTGATGCCCATGGCCTGACAGATACGTAAGCCATCGTCGTCAATAGCGATGGCTCTGGGAAAATCATTCAGTTGGGGATTGCGTTCGATCAGCAAGACCGCAATCCCCGCGAGGCCAAGCAGATTGGCAGCTGTAAGCCCGCTTGGACCAGCACCTACGATGACAACAGGCATATGGTCAGGTAACGTTGTATATGTTTCGCTCATCCCTTACTCTCAACAGTATTTTTACGCGCTAACGGTGCGTAGAGCCAGCGTGACATTGGCTCCGCCGAGGCCACGCCCGCCCAGAAGGACGGCCTGTGCAGGCTGACCAGTGGGTGTGCGTCGAATAGGTTGTGCCTTCTCGCGTACCAGATTCAGTCCATAGCGCGGGTCAAGTTCTTCACAATGCATTGTGGGCGGAATAATGCCAGATTGCAAGGCGAGTAGGGCAGTGATCGCGTCGAGTGCGCCCGCTGCTCCATGGCTATGACCAAATGCATTGCGTGGCACGCTGGCAGGCAACTGCGCGAGATCTGAGGCAAAAACGAGTTGAAGAGCATGGGCTTCACCCTGATCTGATTCGGGCAAGGCCCGCCCATCTAGACTGATATAGGCAAGATCATCGGTCTCAAGCCCCGCCTCGTGCATGGCGAGACAGAGTGCGCGGGCATAGTGCGTGCCATCGGATGCGGGCGCGCCGATACCGTGAGCATCGTTGGTCTGTCCATAGCCGACGACTTCGCCATAGATAGTTGCCCCACGTTGTAATGCATGTTCATACTCTTCCAGCACGCAGATGCCCGCTCCCTCAGCCAGAATAAAGCCAGCGGCCCGTCTATCGAAAGGGCGGTAGCCAGCCAGATCGTCGCCTGTGAAGCACGAGCCTTGTTTGCCCACGATAGATATTCCAGTGATATTAATCAATCCCTCGCAACCTCCTGCGAAAATGACTTCAGCCGCACCGCGTTGGATGGCTCTATAGGCCATGCCCAACCCATTCAAGCCACTGACCGTGTCGTTGACGGGCGTCTTGCAATAGCCTTGGATGCCGTAACGAATCGTGGTTTGTCCCACATTGGCAACCTGGAGCCAGGCAATGGCGGTATAGGCACTGAGCGCACGGGGACCACGTGTATGTATGGCTTCGATTTGCTTCTCGACAAAATTAAGGCCACCCGCCATGTTTGCGATCACCACGCCGAGCCGCTGTGGGTTCTCTTGTTCAAGATTGAGACGCGAGTCGTTTAGTGCTTCTTGAAAAGCGGCAAGGGCGAGATGCGTTGAGCGGTCGGTACGATTGATCAGTTTGCGTTCGATGTAGCGTTCCGCTTGAAAATCTGGCATGCTGCCCGCGACGTGGAGCGGTAAGCGTGTATGGCGAATGTCCGCCCCTAGGGGACGGATACTAGAGACGCCCATACTCGTCGCCTGCCAGAATGCTTCCTTGCCGATACCATTAGGGGCGACTACGCCCAGGCCAGTAATCACAACGCGCCGTTTTTTGTTATGCTGCATAGTTATTTGCCCAGTCAGGATGTGTGAGAATCAGCACGCTATTCACTCCGCCAAAACCGCTGGAGTGTGTGAGAGCTACACGGACGTTAGCCTGCCGTGCCACATTGGGCACATAATCGAGGTCACAGTGGCTATCGGCATGTTCCTGGTTGATAGTAGGCGGGAGTATCTGCTGATCTACCGCCAGGGCAGTCACAACCGTTTCAATTGCGCTGGCTGCTCCTTGGGTGTGACCAATCAGCGATTTGGTTGAGCTAATGGGAATGCCATATGCAGCCTGACCGAAAACGGCCTTGTAGGCGTTTGTTTCTGCGTGGTCGTTTGCTGCTGTCGAACTGCCGTGCGAATTGATATAGTCCAAGTCGGAAGGTTCCAGTGCTGTCTCGCGCAGTGTTTGCCGCAACAGGCGTTGGAGCGGTTCACCAGAAGAAGGGAGCGAAGTCATGTGATAGGCGTTGCTATTGGAGGCGAAATAGACAATTTCCGCGTAGATGTGCGCGCCGCGTGCCAGGGCCAGCTCGCGCTCTTCTAGCAGGATGACGCCTGCTCCTTCAGCCATCACAAAGCCATCGCGTTTGCCATCATAAGGACGCGAGGCGCGTTCGGGTGTGGCATTGTGGTTGGTGCTTAATGCTCCCATAATGCAGAAAACATCCAGGCCAAGCATAAAGATGGCAGAGTCGCTGCCACCAGCTAGCATACGATCAGCACGCCCTTCTTGGATGAGCCAAAAAGCCTCACCGATGGCGTCTGCACCTGCCGAGCAACCAGTGGCGAGCATAAGAGAGGGACCATGTAAGCGATAGTGCGCGGCGATGCTTTGGGCGGGCGGGTGCGCAAGCTGTAGACGGGCTTGCTCTTCGCTGAGCAACGCGCTATTGACTGGCATCGTTCCGTTGTTGGTCAAGGCGGCCCAGGTGCGTTCGCCCTCCTCCGCCCCTTCCATCGCGGATCCCATACTGACGCCCATGCTTTCGCGTTCGCGCGTGCTTAATCTTTCTACAGCCAGTTCTGCATCGTGTATCGCCCCGATAGCGGCTGCCAACCCCAACTGCGCACCACGTGTATTGACACGTACCTCATCAGCGGTGAGACCAAGTTGGAGTGGGTCAAAATCTGGAATATCGCCCGCGATTTGCGCGCTCAGTGAAGAGGCATCAAAGCGCGTGATGCGGCGGATCCCAGAGCGACCGGAAAGGCAGGCATCCCAAAATGCAGCTTTGCCGACGCCGTTAGGAGCCACGACGCCTAATCCCGTAATCACAACACGTCTCATGGCATAATGCCCGATATCGTTCATGGAACCTGCTCTCCTTGTTATAACTGTTACACTGAACTGGTAGGGTCTTCTTGTGCAGACGCGATCCACCTGGTCTCTATAGTAGCGAGAAATGCTTCTATCAAGGGCGTGACAACTTCCGCACGTGAGTACATAAAAAAGCGTTCCCCTCCTTCCACCACACGATAGGACACGTTGTTTGGCAACTGCTCTGCTAGCCAGTGCGTCTTCTGCTCTGGTGAGAGCGCGTCATCAGTCCGATTAATCAGCAGTATTGGCATCTTTAATTCCTGAACACGGGCACGAATGTCGAATGCATGAATAATCGGCAGCACCGAGAATTTATAGACGAAAGGCCAGGTCGCGATCTTTGCAAACTGCTCCTCTATTAAATGATAGGGAAGGAGAGGCGAACAGGTATTTTGTGCTGCTCGCTCAGTGATATAGTTGATGACAGTGCGGCGCAGAAACGTGGCAGGCAAGCTATACTCAACAGGGATATGCAGGTATAGCTCGTGTAACAGCCAGATAAACGGATGGGGCGCAATCTGATAGTCGGCCCCTTGTGCGATAATAATCAGTGAGCGGCAACGGGCAGGATAGCGTAGCGCGAACTCGAAAAGCACCATCGCGGCGTCACCGTGGCCCAGCAGGTCAGCTTGCGCGAGGCCTAGCCCATCAAGCACCTGGCGGAGTTCTTCAACGCGCTCTGCCAATCCCACAAAATGCGTGCGTGTCTCGCGGCGCCGATAGAGAATGACGCGCCGTGTTTGGCTAAGTGTGCGGACCTGGCGGGCATAGACGAACTCCAGGTGTTCGAGAATGGGTACACAGACAAGAGGAAGATCAGCCTTGTCATTGCCAATGTCAATGATTGGCAGATCAAATGGCCCGATAGAAGTGCGCTGCCAGTGTGACTCCAGATAGTCTACATCGGCGTGAAAGGTAGCGTTGTCGATCCAGGGGGATGCGGTTGTCTGCAAACGTTGCCTCCTTTTGTCGGCTCTACCTTTTCTAGAAGAACACAGTGTCCACCAAAAGCTGCTGATGGTTTGCTTCTGTGGCAACGAAAAGGCCGAGAAAATACTGCTGTGTTGCTTTTTCTTAGTCTACCATAGAAATAGGAACATATTCAGCTTCTATCCTTTATGCGAAAGGGAAAAGAGATACAAATGCATAATGACTATATCACGTTGCTCAATCCTCCAGTGCGTCAATGGGTTGAAGCATTTAATGCACATGATGTAGAAGCTATTGTTGCTCTTTACATGGATGATGCAGAATTATTCGATTCAGGTATGAAGCACCCTCGACGTGGGCGACCAGAGATCGAACAATGGTTTCGCACGCGCTTTCGCACGATGCCCGCTATTAGAT
This sequence comes from Ktedonobacterales bacterium, assembly GCA_027311145.1. GTDB lineage: Bacteria > Chloroflexota > Ktedonobacteria > Ktedonobacterales > Ktedonobacteraceae > DTNP01. Next base: position 5,357 of record DAICZM010000042.1, on the reverse strand, counting down.
ATACGCTGACAGGGCTAATATTTATGGAAGAGAAACAGGCTGCGGTAAGTTGGACGGCACATGGGCGTGGGCCACGTCTGTTAGGACAGACATGGCTGGCACGCCCCTTCCAGGTTGATGGTGTGAGTGTCTTCACCCTTCAGGATGGGCATATCCAGAAACAGCACGGCTACTACGATCATTTCACGACAGTAGAGCAGATTTTGCCCCCATTGAAGCTCTTTTCGTTTCGCCTCTGACTGCTGACTGTTAGCCAATATGAGCGGCAAGTGACTCCGCCTCTGCTGGCTGTTGTTCTTCATCGTCGGTGGATTTGTAGGTATACTGCTCGGCATTCCCACCGGGGAAAAAGAACATTGCGATAAGACCGATGATAGCGAGGGTTAGCATCAGGGCATAGACCCAGAACAGGCTTTGGGCCAATGCGTTTTGCAGTTGCGCGATGAATGCACTCGGCAGGATGGCCCGCAACTGTGGAGAGAGCAACACATTGGCTGGCGCAACGCCTTTCGGGATACTTGCTGCGGCAGCAGTAAAGTGGGCGAAGATGGGTGCAAAGTGTTGGGCCATCTGCGCATTGAGGATCGTGCCCATCACGGCCACGCCAATTGTGCCGCCAATCGTGCGTACAAACTGCGTTGAGGCCGTTGCTACGCCACGCAATTTCCAGGGAACGGCATTCTGTACAGAGAGAATATAGGCGGAACTGGCAAGGCCGAAACCCGTACCTGTGATAAACATAGAGACAATGATGAACCAGATACTTGTATGCACATTGAAGAGCGTGACCATTGCGCTTCCCACAAGCATCAGGGTGGAACCTGCTAAGGCGGTGAAGCGATAGCCATACCGTAACACGATTGGTCCACTCACCGACGCAGCGATGGGCCATGCTAGCAGCAAGGGGCCAAGTGTTAGGCCCGCGGAAGTGCCAGAGCCACCATTGACACCTTGCACAAAGAGTGGCACATAGGTGGTAATGCCAAACATGATGACACCCAGAATCAGGCCGCCAATGCTGGCAATGGCGATTATTTGGTTTGTGAACAGGCTGAGCGGCAAGATTGGCTCGGCAGCATGTTGCTCGGCTCGGAGAAAGAGAACGAGTAGCACGATGGCAGCGGCAAAAAGGCCAATGCTGGGCAGCGAAAACCATGCCCAGGATGTGCCACCTTGTAGGAGCGCGAAGAGCAAGGCTACTATACTGCCTGTTAAGGTTAGTGTCCCCATATAATCCAGCGCGTGCGGCTTGCGCTCAATATGTTCTTTTAACGAGAAACTGAGTAGAATAATCGAAGCGATACCAAAAGGAACGTTGACAAAGAAGACCCAACGCCAAGAGAAATGGTCGACAATTAAGCCGCCGGCGGCTGGCCCTACCACACTAGAGAGGCCCCAGACGCCACTAAAAAGGCCTTGAATGCGCGCACGTTCTTCCAATGCGAAAATATCACCAATGATAGTGAGTACAATAGGCTGTACCGCTCCTGCCCCGAGACCTTGAATGGCGCGGAAAATGACTAATTGCTCCATGTTTTGCGCGCTCCCACAAGCCATTGAGCCAAGCACAAAGAGAATAGAGCCAAAAAGAAAAAGCGGCTTGCGTCCATACAGATCGGCAAGTTTGCCGTAAATAGGCACGGTTGTGGTTGAGGTGAGCAGGTAGGCTGAGAACACCCAGGAGTAGAGCGTAATGCCGCCTAATTTACCCACAATGCTTGGTAAGGCTGTCCCGACAATGGTTGTGTCGAGTGCTGCGAGTGACATCCCCAGCATAAGGGCAATTGTCACAAGAAGCTTTGCTTGTCTGGTCATACCTGATATTCCTCTGCTATATAAAATAGCGATGGACAATAAAATCCTCATTATGGGTGAAAACATGCTTGCTTTGCATTCTATTCCGTCTGGTAAAAGTAAACATCCGCTAGTGGGTATATCCAGAGGAAAAATGACTTGACGTGACCTCTCTTGTTCCTCTACAATACAGGCACAACATATGCTGTATACATACCTGAGGGAATCGGAAGACAGCTGCATAGTTGCCAACAATGCTAGTTATTTGTGAAGGGCAGAGCGTGCAATGATTGTAGATTATACGGGGCAGCAATTTGGGAATTACCGCCTGACACGCCGTTTGGGGCAAGGCGCATTTGCCAGTGTCTATCTAGGACAGCATATACGCATTTCCACACAGCGAGCGGCGATCAAGATTTTGCATCTCATCGATGTGGATATCAATAAGTTTCAGCAAGAAGCGGAGACGACTGCAACGCTGGTGCATCCCAATATCGTGCGCCTCTTCGACTTTGATTTGCGGAATGATGTGCCATTTCTGGTGATGGATTATGCCCCGAGTGGCTCACTCTTTGCGCGGCATGCGAGAGGAACACGTGTGCCACTGGCAACGATTGCGCAGTATGCAGAGCAGATTGCGCGTGCCTTGCAGTATGCCCACAATAAAAATGTGATCCACCGCGATGTGAAGCCCGAAAATATACTGGTTGGCCCCAATGATGAGCTATTGCTCGGCGATTTTGGCATCGCTGTCATCTCACGCACTGGGCGCACTACGCTGCAAGCTTCCTTTGGCACTGGCGGTACTCCACTCTATATGGCTCCTGAAATGTTCAAAGGCAGGCCAGAGAAAGCTAGTGACCAGTATTCGTTGGCGATTATGGTCTACCAATGGCTCAGTGGTGATCCTCCCTTCACTGAGGGCGATGCAATCCAACTTGGTTTTCAACATACCTTTGTCGATCCGCTCCCATTGCGCGAAAAGGTGGCATCGATTCCCCTGGCCGCCGAAACAGTGGTCATGAAAGCATTGGCGAAAGATGCGCGTAGTCGCTATTCCTCTATCGAAGAGTTCGCCAGCTTGTTGAGTAGCGCACTGACCAATTCGGCAAAGTTGACGCCTTCGCCCGAAAGCAATAGGCCGCGTGTGCAGCTTGGTCAATCGCCTGCTGATACAAGCAATACGAAGAGCGACAAACAATGGTTTAATGAGGCTGAGACTGCACGTCAAGCAAAACGCTATGAAGAAGCCATTAAAGCATACACGCACGCGCTCGATCTCAATCCAAACTATGCCCTGGCTTATCACAATCGTGGACTAGCCTACTACGAACTCAGGCAGTTTAGCAATGCCCTGGCGGACTATGGCCGTGCGATTGCGATTTCACCCAGAGCCGCAACCTATTATATTAATCGTGGTAATGTCTACCATAATGAACTCAAGGATTATGAGAAAGCTCTGGCAGATTATACGAAGGCGATTGATCTTGAGCCAGATGATGCATTTGCTTATAACCATCGTGGCAATACCTACTGCGCTCTCAAGCAGTATAACAAGGCATTAACTGATCTCAATCGGGCGATCGCGCTTGATGCGCGCTTTGCACTGGCCTATTCTAATCGCGGGCTGGTCTACTACGAACTCAAAGACTACACACATGCCCTATCAGATTATCAACATGCGCTTCAGCTTGAGCCAAAGGATGCTTTTGCCTGGAACGGTTGTGGGCTGGTGTATTATGAGTTGAAGCAGTATGAGAAAGCTCTGGAACATTATAATAAGGCCATTGAGATCAACGCAAACTCGGCGGCCTATTATTTGAATCGCGGCAACGTCTATCACAACCAGCTCAAGCAGTATGAGAAGGCCTTGGCCGACTATGGTCGTGCTGTCGAGCTTGAGCCGAGATACGCGCTAGCTTATAATCATCGCGGCAATACCTACAACAGCCTCAAACAGTACGAGAAAGCCCTTGCCGATCTCAATCAAGCCCTTATCCTCGATCCAAATCTCAGTTTTGCCTATGGCAATCGAGCCTACGCCCTGGAGATGCGCAAGGAGTACCAACGTGCCCTGCAAGACTATGAACGCGCTTTACAGCTAGACCCGGCAAATACATGGGCGCGTGAAAGCCGTGACCGTGTGGCCCGTCTCATTAAAAAATAGTTGCTTGCGCTGAACAAAGATTAAACTGATGAGTGGGGAGGTTTCTCACTTCCCCACTCATCAGTTTAATCTTTCAACAGGCTTCTTTTGATATCTAGTGCAGAAAATGAAGCGGCTGGCACTTTTTTCCCAACTCTCTTGGCATACAAAAAAAAGCATGCTATAGTAGCAGAGCTATAATTGTTTTTATGTATGTAGTAGAAAAATGGTTATAGATGAAATGCTAATGGCAACCATCAGCGTGCCTGGCGAGAATGTCATGAATAGGAAAGAGAAGAGCCGGTAATGCAATGTCCTTCGTGTGGGCATCATCTGCCTCGTGGTATGATGATCTGCCCCAAATGTGGAATGTCTTTACCATATAATGTGTTTGAGCCGGAAAGCGAGCAGGCAACGCACTCAAACATTGCCCATGTTTCTGAAGAAGCAATGCTCGTCGCATCTAACGCTTTAGTAGCAACAGGCGAGCCGCCCTCATCTCAGCATGTACAGGCAGAAGAGACACATACTGAAACTTACATGCTATTTGGTGATACTCTTGGCGTAGCAGATGCGCAAGATGCTCTCATTGACACTAGCTATGGATTATCTATCCCATCATTGTCCTCTCAAGCAGCAGAGCAGGCGGAAGTGTTTGTACCTGTCATTGTGCCGACTGATACGGTAACGGACAAGGCCCTATTTGCCTCGCACCTTACTCCTTCCGATAGGCAATTTGCACACGATATTGTATTAACTGAGTCATCACTGTCTGCACCAGCCAGACTGCTCGTGCCGCCGTTGCTGCCGGCTTCGCTGGTCAAACGCCAGCATGCGCATTTATCTCGTCCTATGCTGGTCCTGCTCACGGCGGTTGCTGTGTTGCTTGTGCTGAGCGGGTCCAGCTTGATCTATTATACTGCGGTTGCTCGACCGGCCCAATTGCATGCACAAGCTACCGCGATGGCCCAGGCATTGCGGACTAGGGAAGCTCACGCGACGGCGACCGCTATCGCTATTGCCAATGCGACGGCGGTCGCTATTGCCAATGCGACCGCGACGGCGCAAGCACAGGCTCAGGCCACAACGACCGCCTTACAAGACTTCTATACGCAGTCCACGAAAGGAACACCGGCTCTGCTCTCGTCGCTGGCTTATCAAGATGGCAATAGCTGGGATATCTATAATACGGTGGATGGTGGTGGTTGCTCTTTTGGCGGTGGCTCTTTGAGTGCGAGTGTGTTGACAAAAGGCTATTATGTTCCCTGTATGGAACATGCCGGTAGCTATACAAATTTCGCTTTTCAGGCGCAGGTGGTGCTGCTGAAAGGCGATGCTGGTGGCTTGATATTCCGTGCTGATAATACAAACTCGCAATACTATATATTTTACATGAGAAGCGACGGCTTCTTTGGGG
>DAICZM010000429.1 GCA_027311145.1 Ktedonobacterales bacterium | reverse complement strand
TTACCAAGCCCGTCGGCCTGTACATGACCTATGTTTTCGCGGGAGAGCGCACATGGCTCTCCCCCGCTGTGCTGCCCATCGAGCGCATTCTGTATAAAATCTCGCGCGTCAACGTTCAAGAAGAACATGGCTGGCTCCGCTACACCATCGACATGCTAGTGTTCAGCGTCGTGACCATGTTGTTTTTGTATCTCATTGAACGTACCCAACAAGTACTCCCACTCAATCCACAAGGCTTTGCTCCTGTGGAACCTGGGCTGGCTTTTAATACAGCCGCTTCGTTTACCACAAACACGAACTGGCAAAACTATGTCGGTGAACAAACCATGAGTTACTTCACTCAAATGGTTGGACTGGCTTTCCATAACTTCATCTCAGCTGCTATAGGCATTGCGCTCGCAGTGGCTGTTGTACGCGGCCTGACACGCCGTAGCGCACAACATTTGGGCAATTTTTATGTTGATCTGACACGCTGCATTCTCTACCTGCTGTTGCCCGTTTCAATCATCGGAGCCTTGTTCTATGTCTCACAGGGCATGGTACAAAACTTTAACCCCTATGTGGTAGTGCATACGCTTGAAGGCCATACACAGTTGATCGCGCAAGGGCCGTTCGCCTCGCAGGAATGGATCAAAGACTTCGGTACCAATGGCGGTGGACCCTTTAATGCCAATTCAGCCCATCCCTATGAGAATCCGAATGCGCTCACCAATCTCGTCATGCTCATCACCGTTCTCTCCATTCCCGCTGGCCTCTTCTACCTGTTTGGCAAGATGGCTGGCGATACGCGCCAGGGATGGGGATTATGGGCCGTCTCGGCTGTTCTTTTCTTCATCGGCATCGCCGTCGCCTTGCCCGCAGAGCAGATTGGAAATCCACTGTTCAACCAGTATCGCATCGATCAACATCCCTCGGCCATCCAAATGGGCGGCAATATGGAAGGAAAGGAGGTGCGCTTCGGCATCACCGACTCCGTCTGGTTTGACGTAGTTTCAACAGATACTTCCTGTGGGTGTGTCAACAGCTTTGTCGATAGCTATACACCCATTGGTGGCTTAGTACCATTGACCAACATCGCTCTTGGTGAACTAGTCTTTGGCGGTGTCGGTTCTGGTCTGTATGATCTGCTTGTCTTCGCCATCCTCGCAGTTTTCATCGCAGGGTTAATGGTCGGGCGCACACCTGAGTACCTGGGCAAGAAGATTGAGCGCAAGGAGATTATGATGGCGGCACTCGCTATCCTCATTCTCCCTGCCTCTATCTTGGGGTTCTCAGCAGCCGCAGTAGTGCTTCCGCAAGGAGTGTCCTCTATTCTTAACCTGGGACCACACGGATTGTCAGAAATCCTCTATGCCTACACATCGGCCAATGGCAATAATGGCTCTGCCTTTGCCGGACTGAACGGCAACACCCCCTTCTACAACTGGACACTGGGGATTGCCATGTTAATCGGGCGCATCATGTTCGTCATCCCCATCATGGCACTCGCCGGTTCAATGGTCAAAAAACGTGTTGTGCCAGCAGGCCTGGGAACCTTCCCCACAACGGGCATGCTCTGGGTATCGCTGGTGATTGGCGTCATCGTGATTGTTGGTGCACTGACATACTTCCCTGCATACTCGCTTGGCCCGATTATTGAGCACTTGTTAATGCTACAAGGAAAGACCTTCTAACATGACTACACAAGCACAGACTCAACTCGTACAGCAACCTCAATCGCCAGAAGAATGGGAGCCATCACATCACAAAGACAATCTCTCAATCTTTGACGCGAAGATTATTCGGCAGGCTACGCTGGATTCGTTTAAAAAGCTTGATCCACGCGTACAATTGCGCAACCCAGTGATGTTTGTCGTAGAAGTAGGTAGCGTTGTGACCACGCTTGAATTCGTGCGCCTACTGCTCACCAAAGCCTCAAACATTTTTCCACAGCAAACACTGACCCACGAAACCATCTTTGTACTAGCTGTAGCCATCTGGCTATGGTTCACCGTCCTGTTTGCAAACTTTGCTGAAGCCATGGCCGAGGGACGCGGCAAAGCCCAAGCTGATACCTTGCGGAAGGCACGTACCACCACTGTTGCCAAACGCCTCAGTAGTCACAATCGTGCTGAACGATACACGGAGGTTGCTGCCCCCGACCTGCGCAAAGGTGACCTCGTACTCGTCGAAGCTGGTGATGTCATCCCCGGCGATGGTGAGGTTGTTGAAGGCGTTGCATCCGTCGACGAATCAGCCATCACAGGCGAATCAGCTCCCGTTATTCGTGAAAGCGGCGGCGACCGCAGTGCCGTCACTGGCGGCACACGTGTCCTTTCAGACTGGATTATCGTGCAGGTCACTGCCAACCCGGGCGAAACATTTCTGGACCGTATGATTGCGCTGGTTGAAGGTGCTCAACGCCAAAAGACGCCCAACGAAATTGCCTTGAATATCCTGCTTGCTAGCCTGACAATCATTTTCGTCTTGGTCGTGGTTTCACTTGAGCCATTCGCCATCTACTCTGGCGCACCTGTCTCGATTACCACACTGATTGCCCTACTCGTCTGTCTGATCCCCACCACCATTGGCGGCCTACTCTCGGCCATTGGGATCGCTGGGATGGACCGTATGGTACAGCGCAATGTGTTGGCCATGAGCGGGCGCGCCGTCGAAGCTGCGGGCGATGTTGATGTGCTACTCCTTGATAAAACTGGCACGATCACTATTGGCAATCGCCAGGCCAGCCGTTTCGTACCCTTGCAAGGTATCTCCGTAACAGAGTTGGCTCAAGCCGCCCTGCTGTCAAGTCTGGCCGATGAGACACCAGAAGGACGCTCGATTGTTGCACTGGCCAAAGAGCTGTACCACATACCCGCAGAAAACACGCTCTCCGCAATTTTTATCCCATTTTCTGCGACCACACGGATGAGTGGCGTCGATATAGATAGCAACAGCCAGACCGCTAGCACCCACGCTATTCGTAAAGGTGCGGGTGACTCGATTGCCGCCTGGGTGGCCGAACATGGCGGGAAAAGTAGCGACGAACTGAAAAGCATCGTTGAGCATATTGCACGTGCTGGTAGTACACCGCTTGTCGTTGCCGAACTGCTAGATGCGCAGGCACGCCTGCTCGGTGTGATCGAATTGAAAGATATTGTCAAACGTGGGATGCAGGCACGCTTTGATCAGCTTCGCAAAATGGGCATTCGCACCATCATGATTACGGGTGATAACCCACTCACTGCTGCCGCTATTGCCAAAGAAGCCGGCGTCGACGACTTCCTGGCTCAGGCAACGCCCGAAAATAAAATGCGGCTAATTAAAGAGCAGCAACTTGGTGGCCGCCTGGTAGCAATGACAGGGGACGGCACGAATGATGCGCCCGCCTTGGCCCAGGCCGATGTCGGTGTCGCCATGAACACAGGAACACAGGCCGCGAAAGAGGCCGCCAATATGGTTGATCTTGACTCGAATCCCACAAAATTGATTGAGGTTGTTGAGGTCGGCAAGCAACTCCTCATCACACGTGGGGCTTTGACAACCTTTAGCATTGCCAATGACGTTGCCAAGTACTTCGCCATTATTCCTGCAGCATTTGCAGTAACTTATCCGCAATTGAATGCCTTGAATGTCATGCATCTGGCAACTCCGCATAGTGCCGTCCTTTCTGCCGTCATTTTTAACGCCCTGATTATTATTGCCCTAGTTCCACTGGCTTTACGCGGTGTCAAGTACCGCCCCATTGGCGCGGGTCAACTCTTGCGGAACAACCTGTTGCTCTACGGCCTGGGCGGCATCATTATTCCTTTCATCGGCATTAAGCTAATCGACCTTCTTCTGGTCGCCCTCCATTTAACATTGTAAAGACAACTAATAACAAGCTTCTTCGTCGATCTATGAGCGGTTACACTGCTCATAGATCGGACTCAATCTCGATAGCTCTGAAAGAGAGAAATTCACGATGAACACAACGCCAACGGTTAGCACACCAACATCTTCGCATCCCGTCACTATCATGACCTACTTATGGCCTGCAATCGCAATGACGCTGCTTTTCACTATTATCACCGGACTGATCTACCCAGGCATCGTTACTGGGCTGGCCCAAGTGATTTTCCCCTATCAGGCCAACGGCAGTTTCATCACTGTCAATGGCAAGGTCGTTGGCTCTGACCTGATTGGACAATATTGGACCTCAACAAAATACTTTCATGGGCGACCATCCGCAACTACCAATCCGAGTACAGGCGCACCATCACCCTACCAGGCCGATAACTCTTCTGCTTCAAATCTCGGCCCAACAAATTCAGCACTGCTCAACG
>DAICZM010000428.1 GCA_027311145.1 Ktedonobacterales bacterium | reverse complement strand
GATGACCTGGAATGATACGCTGGGCAATATGAAAACGCTCGATCGCTGGCGTGCTGCCGTTGGACTTGTCTATGAGAGCGAACGTTAAGGTGGCACATCTGTAGTACGAGATGCATACGAAGCTCCTTCTGTAGCCCAGACTACAGAAGGAGAGGGATTTCTCAGGTTATAATCCTACTATGTCTCTTTCTAAAATCAGAGCATACGAGGAGAAATTGGATGAGACAAACAGATTCTCCTATCTCATCTGTGTTGCGACCATCTTTACTGGCTTATTGCCTGGAATGGGAAACAGTGCGTTTCTCTCTCAAGATGGCACTGGTGGTTGGGACTCTTCTCGCAATCATCAATCACGGTTATGCTTTACTGACTGGGCATTTTATGCTTGGTGAAGTCTGGTCTGTATTGCTGACCTATTGTGTGCCTTTTGCTGTGTCGATGTATAGCCAGGTGCAAGGGAAACGACAACGTGATCTTGCTAATAAGGTTGCTGAGGACGTACTCGAACAACGCGCAGGAGCGCAGAGAGAACGCGAAGGAAAAGAAGAGTGATGAGGAGATGTGTATGCACTTGGAAATTTATGTGACGCAGCATTGTTTGAACTGTGCGGAGGCCCTCGTTCTGGCAGAGCTGGTACGCAACATCGATGGTGTGGAGGTAGCGGTGATCGATTTAGAGCAGCCTGGGCAAAGCGTCCCGTCGCGCGTGATAGCCGTGCCCACATATATATTGGATGGCAATGTTATTTCGCTGGGTAACCCGGAGCGTGAAGCATTTCTGGCCCATCTACATCAGTCTTGTCAGGAGTGTGTCTCATGAAAGTACAACGCCCTTTTGATTTCCTACACAAATCGCGTCCTGCTGCATTCCCTACGCATACCACGGCGACACAGCAGAAGCAGCACTATTTATTCACGATGGATATTTTCCGTGACCTGGAACCTGAGGTCATGGATCGCCTGGTTCATCAAACGGAGATGCGTACCTGTCGTAAAGGGCAGATACTGTACTCTCAGGAAGACCGGGCAGAAGTGCTTTTTTTGCTTAAGCGGGGACGTGTACAAATCTATCGACTAACACCTGCGGGCAAGCGGTTAGAGCTAGCGATAGTGGAACCTGGAACTTTTTTTGGCGAAATGCCTTTGCTAGGTGAATCGCTGCGCCATGCTTATGCTGAAGCTTCGGAAGATGCGTTAGTATGCGTGATGAGCCGCAGCGACGTGGAGCGGTTGATGCGCGAACGTCCGCAAGTGGCGTTGCGTATGATCGAGGTATTGGGGCGGCGTCTGGCACTTTGCGAAGCTCGCTTAGAAGAAGTGGCATACCACAGCGTGCCAGCGCGTCTTGCGGCTGTCCTCTTGCGGCTGAGCAACGAGGTACAAGGAGAGGAGTTGCGGGTTACGCATCAAGAATTAGGTGATATGGTTGGGGCATTGCGTGAATCGGTGACAAAAGTTCTTGACGAGTTTCAACGTGCCGGATTGGTCGAGTTATGCCGTGGACGCATCACACTGCGCAGTGTTGTCGGGTTACGGATGCGGCTGGAAGAGTAAAAAGCTTTTCGGTGTGATAGATGATATATACACGTATCTTTCTTTCATCCATCATGGTCTAAGTTGCTCACCGTTAGAGAGAGGTGCCTGTTATGCAGAGCAATAAGAGTCGCAATGTGCGCTTTATTTTTAGCTTTATCGTTGCTGTGGCCGTGAGCGTTGTGATATGGGCAATAGTTACGCCGCGCCAATCACCACAAACAAATTTGGCTACAGCGAAAAAACAAGTCGTTGGTCTCCAGGTTGGGGAGAAGGCACCTAACTTCACGCTTGTTGCTGCCAATGGGCATCAGGTCCACCTGAGCGATTTTCTCGGCCAACCTGTGGTGCTGCTATTCTCAGCTACGGGATGTTCCAGTTGTGAGACGCAGGTTTCAGATGCACAGCGCGTCTATGCTGCTCAATCTCGTACTCACCATGCCTTTGCGTTGCTGGGCATCGATTTGAGCGATACAGCGGCAAATATCATGAACTATGATCCACATATTCAGAGTGCTTATCCCGTGTCTCTCTCGCAGCCGATCCATGTTGGTACACTGTATCAGATTACAGGTATTCCCACATCCATATTTATTGATCGCACAGGTGTGATCCATGCAGTTGTAGAAGGCGAGATGGGCCTGGCTGCACTTCAACACGACGTAGAACAGGTTGTAGCCTAATCCTGCTACGAAAAAATTGAAAAGAGCAAGGCATACTCTAACAGGAAAAAGTATGCCTTGCTCTTTTTGACCTGGTGTTCACACCAGACCCTGTGGTACGATGAACCAGTAGGCGCGGTTGAACAGCTGTTTCTCCATGTGATAGTAGAGACTCGGACGTGGTGGGCGTGGCGGATGTTCGTAATTGAACACCAGTTGTGTTGCCTTGTTATAGCCTGTCTCCAAGAAGCACATTACCTCGCCATCATACTCTGCATTGCCATTATGCGGTTCCTCATCGTGGAGGGCAGCAACGAGACGTTCAGCTAGCACTTTTGCCTCGAAGTGTGCTGCCGAGCCACTTTTTGAAACGGGCAGGTCTGTCGCATCACCCAACGCGAACACGTTTTTCTGACCTTTGACCTCTAGCGTATGACGGTCAGTTGGCAACCAGCCTTGCTCATCACCTAGTCCTGAAAGCTCGATGACCTTCGCACCACGATGTGGTGGAATCATGACGAGCAGGTCATAGGGCACCTCTTCGCCTTCTTCGGAGGAGATGATCTTTTTCTCTCCATCAATGCCAGAAGTATTGAAGAAGGTACTGTACAGGATATGCCGCTCTTCTAACATGGGCGTGACTACTTCAGCGACGCTCTCTATGGTGAAGACACGCGAGAGTGGGAAGAGATATTGAATCTCGGTGCGGTCGCGCAGACCGCGTTTGGTGAGCCACTCTTCGACCAGGAAGGTAAACTCCAGCGGTGCAGGTGGGCAGCGGTAAGGGATGCCTCCGACCGCGATAACAAGTCGACCGCCATTGAACTGCTCTAGCGAGGAACGCAGGGCCAGCGCACCCTCTGCGCTGTAGAAATGATTCCATTTGTCCGTATTTTCGCTTAAGCCCGGTAGATCAGATGGGACGATGCGTGAGCCGGTCGCGATGACCAGATAGTCATAGGTATGAATGGCCTCGTTCGTCTCTGTTGTGCTACTGTGTACTGGCTTACCATGTCGAATGGTGAGTTCTTTGTTTTGTGTATCGATGCGCACCACATCCCCATGGACCAGATGGACTTGTTTGTTGAGCAGACCACGTTCGTCACGCAAGATGAGGTCGCTATCGAGTTCAACTTGATTGAAGGGCATATAGAGCCAGTTGGGCATGTAGGCATGCTTGCCTGTGCTGTCGATAAGTGTAATTTCGGCCTCATTGTGATGGAGGCGGCGGGCAAGGATGTTGGCGACAATCGTGCCGCCAACACCTCCGCCAATAATGAGTATTTGTTTAGTCATAACGAACCTCTCAATGCGCTTTACGAATCACGAAGCGTGTATGTCCCTGCATGGGGAAGGCACCGATGAACTCATGGCGTGCTTTCGCGGTCCATGCCGGAATATCTTTGTTCGAGCCAGGATCGCTGGAGAGGACGGCGAGTGTGCCGCCAACAGGTAGGGCTTTGACGCCACGAATGAGTTCCATCAATGGGCCAGGGCAAAAGCTGCCACGTGCGTCAATCTCTTTATCAACTGTCATAGATGCTGCATTTTCTATCATGATGATTGTTCCTTTCATTTCATTGCTACCGTATGGGATAGTAAGGTCTGATACGCTCACTATCCCGCTCGTCGATGAACTTAGATAAAGAGTGTGACCTGACCATCTTTGGCGCGCTCAACAAAAGTTGCGACGCCTGTCACATCGTCCACGATGGGCTCCAGATCATCCAGTTTCATATCGAAGAGTTCCATGGTCATACTGCATGCGAAGACGTGGACTTCGCCAATCTCTTTTGCGCCAATGAAGTTCTCCATCCATGTGGGAACTCGTTTGGCCGCCATTTGCTGCATCATGACTGGGCCATATTCCTCGTATTCCTTGCTCACTTTGGCATTGACCTTGTAGTTGCCCTTGCGGAACGCCTCAAGTCCCCACGTGGTAAGAAACACTTCGACATCCATTCCCATAGCTGCCGCTCCCGTCGCGAGAATAGACGCCGCCATTAGTTTATCGACCGTTCCTGAGAACACGATCAAAGACATACGTTCTTGCATGGTGATAACCTCTCTATTGAGGAGCCTGAGTTCCTCAGACTCATCTTCATCTTTATCT
>DAICZM010000427.1 GCA_027311145.1 Ktedonobacterales bacterium | reverse complement strand
TGTGGCCCCTCGTGTGTTTCTTAGACTGATTAGCTCTCAAGTTTACCGTTCATCACCATCAATTTGAGAAACTCCAGATGGCGCACGACTTCCACACGGTCGCTCCCGCCCGTTTGATACCACTGTCGAAGCCAGAGCAGAGAAATAATCTCATCATCACTGAAGCCATTTCGAGTGAGCATGGCCATCTCTGCCGCGGTATCATCTATATGCTTTACTATCTCAAGTGGTCTTGTGTTCATAATTATTGTCCTCTTCATTTTCTGCCGTTACTGGCTATACCGCACTGCATTTCCCGCCTATTTTGCTTATGTTTAATATCGGCCTTCGTGTGAGGGACATTGCTCTAAATAAAATCATTTCGGCTTTATTCCTCACAAAATACAAGGTCGCAAATCGCATACAAGTAACTTTCCACACCCCTTCCTCTCACTATACGCTCTATACTTAGTGTAGGCGAAGATATGCCCACATCCTATCTACTATATGACGCCAAACATGTGAATTATGTCACATTCCAGCCGCTCATGTTGCTTCTTAAGCTCGCCTACCCATTCCATCTATGAACTATCTGATCTAGTATACGTATGAAAACCCTTTTAGGTTCCATTTTCTGCCAAACAGTATTACAGTATCTGACGCCTACCCTTGGTAACACGAATGACGCTGAACATTTTTTCTTGTTCTACCATGACACACTTTTCATCCTTCTACATTTTCACCCCACTGCCATCCTATTCCCCTATATATATGAACGCCACAGAAGACAAAAATGAGTAGTTTCTGGTCAAAATTATCTCGCAGCGGCTCATCACCGTTTTTAGCACATGACAGCGATGTGGGACGTGACACCACTGTCATGTCCCACATCGCTGTCATGCTATGTATTACGCGCAATCGCACAGCTTAGCGATTGCGTATCACAATATTTGCCAGACGCCCCGGCACGTAGATCACCTTCTGTACTGTTGCATCACCGATGAAGTTCAGCACCTTCGGGTTGTTCAGCACCTGCTTGCGCACCTCTTCCTCACTGATGTCCTGCGCCACTTCAATGCGCTCGCGCACTTTGCCATTGACCTGCACAACCAGCGTGAAGGTTTCGTCCACCGTCATCGCCTCGTCATACGTGGGCCAGGAAGTGGTGTGGATGCTGTCCGTATGGCCTGTTATGTGCCACAGTTCCTCAGTGATGTGAGGAGCCATCGGAGCCAGCAGCTGCATCATTGTCTCCAGCGTGCGCCGATAGGCCGCGGTACGTGCCACAGGCTCGTTCTGCCGCTTAATCAGCGCGTTATTACACTCCATCAGAGCCGCCAGGGCCGTGTTAAAGCGGAAGCTGCTCATATCCTCGGTGACGCGCTTGATCGTTTTGTGGCGCAGACGCTCCACAGCCCGACTCTCACTCGTCTCTTCCGTGCTGACATGGCCCTCGACCCAACCATCGGTCGCCAGATTCCAGAAGCGGTTCAGGAAACGCCAGATGCCTTCCAGATTGTCAGCTTTGAAGACGCCACCCGCGTCAAAAGGTCCGATAAACATCATGTAGCAGCGCACGGTATCCGCGCCGTACTTTTCAACATACTCATCGGGTGCGACGACGTTGCCGCGCGATTTCGACATCTTCTGTCCGTCTGGTCCCAGCACCGTGCCTTGATGGAACAGACGCGTAAATGGCTCATTGATGCTCAGATGGCCCATGTCGCGCAGTGCCTTGATAAAGAAACGCGAATACAGCAGGTGCAGCGTCGCGTGTTCTGCCCCGCCAACGTACTGATCGACAGGCATCCAGCGCGTGATCGCCTCTGGCGTCCAGGCCTGCTCACTATCGTGCGGGTCCGTATAGCGCAGGAAGTACCAGGACGAGCAGATGAAGGTATCCAGCGTGTCTGCCTCGCGTGTGGCAGGACCCCCACAAATGGGACAGGTCGTGTTGACAAAATCTGGCTCGTAACGCAGCGGCGACTCGCCTGTAGACTTGAACTGCACATTTTCGGGCAGCCAAACTGGCAGTTGCTCTTCTGGCACGGGCACCGTGCCATCCTTCGGACAATAGACGATGGGAATAGGCGAACCCCAATAGCGTTGACGACTAATCAGCCAGTCACGCAGGCGATAGATGACCATAGATTTGCCCATGCCCTGTTCCTCGATCTGGCGCGTCATCTTCGCGATAGATTCATCAGCGGGTGTGCCATCAAAGGGTCCAGAGTTGATCATCGTGCCCAGAGCGTGTTTCGCCTCGCTCCAGCTCGCGGGATCGCTCGGCTCCTCGCCCTCATTCAGGATGACCTGACGGATAGCAATGCCGAACTTGCGCGCAAACTCAAAGTCGCGCTGATCGTGCGCTGGCACGCCCATAATCGCACCCGCGCCATAGTTCATCAGCACATAATCGGCAATCCAGACGGGAATCTGTTCGCCGCTGACCGGATTGGTGACGTAGCTGCCCGTGAAGACACCCGTTTTCTCCTTCTCGGTACTCATACGCTCGATTTCAGTCATGCGTCGCGCCTGCTCGATATAGGCCTGTACAGCCTCGCGCCGCTCCGGCGTGGTGATCTTCTCCACCCAGGGATGCTCAGGAGCCAGCACAAAGAACGTCACGCCATAGATCGTGTCAGGGCGCGTGGTGAAAACGGGAATCTCCTCACGCTGACCATCCACCTCAATCGTGAAACGAATCTCGGCTCCCTGGCTGCGTCCAATCCAGTTACGCTGCATCGTCATGGTCTTTTCAGGCCACTCGATACCATCAAACTTCAGCAGCTCCTCGGCATAGGCCGTGATTTTCAGCAGCCACTGGTCGATCTCTTTGCGAATGACAACACTGCCACAACGCTCGCAGGTTCCGTTCTCCAGCACCTGCTCGTTTGCCAGCGTGGTGTTGCAACTGGGGCACCAGTTAGCGGGTGCTTTGGTGCGATAGGCCAGCCCATGCTTGTAAAATTGCAGGAACAGCCATTGCGTCCACTTGTAGTAGTCGGGCAGACAGGTCACAACCTCGCGATCCCAATCCCAACGCGCTCCCATTACCTGAAACTGCTTGCGCATCTTCTCGATATTCGACAGCGTCCAGGTGCGCGCCTGAATACCACGTTTAATGGCGGCATTTTCAGCAGGCAGGCCAAAAGCATCAAAGCCAATCGGCTGCATGACGTTATAGCCACGCATACTCATAAAGCGTCCATAGGCATCGTGACCGGAGTAGTTGTACCAGTGGCCCATGTGCAGATCGCCCGATGGATAAGGAAACATCACCAGGTGATAAAACTTCGGCTTGGGCGAGTCATCAGAAGCGTGGTACAGGCCTTGCCCTTCCCACTGCTCCTGCCATTTGCCCTCAATCTCTTTGGGACTATATTTGGTGCGAGTAATCATGAACTACCTCCCCGCATAAAACACTACAGATAAGCACAGCAATAAATTGAACGAAAACAAAGGATAAACGACGCGAGACACGACACAAACGAGAAAGAAAACAAGCCAGACGAGCTACGTATACAAACAGACAAGCAATGAATAGATCACACAAAAAAACCTTTCATCCGCGAGGGACGAAAGGCTATTTCGTGGTACCACCCTGATTTTCGATCTCAGATCATCCGCACGTAACGGGTGGACCTGAGGGGATTCGAACCCCTGACCTCCTCCATGCCATGGAGGCGCTCTCCCAGCTGCGCTACAGGCCCTTGCGGGATATCGTGCTGGTACGAACGATTGGTCTGAGACCTACTCTCATTGTACGCGATAACGGGCGTCCCGACAAATGCTAGCTACCAGCGGTGCTGATAGATCACATTGTAGCTCACAGGCGAGTTCAGTCTTGCGTTGTAGCCTTGCACCAACCGGCAACTCTCTGTACAGGTCAGACCTACTACTCCTGCTCACCGCTCTTCTATCGATGTGAGGTACACTATACCATACAGCGTTGCGATTTGCAAGCTATGAGTAAGAAATAGGGTGCAAGTTGGTGGAGATGAGGGGGCTCGAACCCCTGGCCTCGACAGTGCGATTGTCGCGCTCTCCAAGCTGAGCTACATCCCCTTGCGCATATGATAATAGCATATTGCAGGTGAATTGTAAAGAGGAATAGCAGACCAATTTTTATTCTGCACAAGGCTTTGACCACACTGGCGCGACTCTGGTACAGATGACACCATTATCGGCTCCTGTATTAACACATTGTTACCCTTCATGAACAGTTCCTAGCATAGCGTAGAAACGACGCACACATTGATCGCAGATGAGAGTATTGGAGGCGAGAGAGTTGCTTTCAAAGACGCCAACTTCTGCTGGGAAAAGGCGAGCTATCTGGGAA
>DAICZM010000426.1 GCA_027311145.1 Ktedonobacterales bacterium | reverse complement strand
CCACAAGGGGTGTCACTACATTACGTCTGGTCACCGTGCATGTGAGTAAGCTACTGTTGATTATAGTTGCTCTGCTGTGTGTTCTCTTCTTGCCGATGAAGATTGCGGCGGCCCATACGCTGGCCAGTGGGAATGGGCGTGTCTATGGGCAATTGGTGGATGGCACGAAAAATAATGTTCCCTTGCCAGGCCAAACTGTTACGCTACAGGTTGCCCAGACGGGAACCGGACAAGA
Organism: Ktedonobacterales bacterium; assembly: GCA_027311145.1. Classification (GTDB taxonomy): domain Bacteria; phylum Chloroflexota; class Ktedonobacteria; order Ktedonobacterales; family Ktedonobacteraceae; genus DTNP01. Next base: position 4,088 of record DAICZM010000426.1, on the reverse strand, counting down.
CTTGACGAGTGCGAAAACAGATGCACAAGGTGGTTATTCCTTTTCCCATCTTTCAACTGATAAAACGCTTAATTATGTTGTCTATATCAATTATCAGGGGGCACAATATCTTAGCAATATTGTCACACTAGATACCCAGCCCGTGCAACAATTAAATATAACCGTTTTTGATGCAACTACAAGTAGCGCGAAAGTGGCGGTTGTGGACGCGACGATTCTTATCCAGGAGCCTGATCCAACACATGGGATTATCACCATCTCGGAGTTTTTCGATTTTAAAAACTTGGATCGCTCTACCTATGTCGGTTCGTTAGATGCCAGCAAAGGCCGCCCAAATGCGTTGCTCTTTTCTCTGCCCGTTGGTGCGCGCCATATCGTGCTTGGACAAGGTTTTAGTGGCTATAATGTCATTCAGGTTGATCGTGGTTTTGCCTCGAACGCCGCTCTGTTACCGGGCGATACGCAGTTTTCGTTCTCGTTCGATGTACCATATAATGCAACCAGTTATAGTTTTACCTATACAGCGTTGTACCCAACTGTCTCTATTGCGTTGCTGACGCCACCGGATGTACAAACGAATTCCGCGCTGCTTTCTTCACAGGGCGTGATTACCGCCAATCAACATCCCTATCGGCTCTTTAAAACAAGTGGTTTACTGGCCCAACAGGGCTTTTCCGCAAACCTGAATGGTCTGCATACGCCAGTGACAGCGGATGTGCCGGTCCCTTTAAATACGACCCTGATCTGGCTGATTGCTCTCCTCTTGCTGATGGCAGCGGTGCTGGTAGTGACCTGGTTTCTCTATACCGCAAGGCGCAGACAGGCCCGCAAAGGTGCTACTGTGACACGTACTGCTGGGCCTGTTAAAAAGATCGGTACGAATACGGGCAGTAAGGAGACGAAGAAAACAGTATCTGAGCAACAGGAGGCCCTTGTGCGTGAACTCTTCGTACTAGATCAAACGTATGAAGCTGGGAAGATCACCAAAGGAGTGTACCAGGAACGGCGTGCTAAGACAAAGGCACGTCTGCGCACTCTGATGAGCGAGCAGGAAACGGCGCGCAGATAAATGGAACGTATTGCAACAACTGTGACTCATCCCTATCTGGAGATATGCAATCTGAAAAAACGCTATGCCTTGAAACCAATTCTGCGTGGCATTGATCTGCAACTTCAGCGTGGGCAGCGCATGGCCCTGTTAGGTGCGAATGGATCAGGTAAAACGACCTTGTTGCGTATGCTCGCTGGTTTGACTAAAGCGGATACTGGCAGCATATGGATCGCAGGTCTGAAAATGAGCGATCATGCACAAGCCATCCGCGCTCTGGTTGGTTTTGTGGCACACCAGCCCTACCTGTATGACGAGTTGACGGCATTCGAGAACCTCAAGTTTTTTGGGCAGATGTATAACGTTGAGCATGCGCAAGAGCGGGCGATGGCATTATTGCGTGTGGTGGGCCTGGAGCGACGCGCTCATGAGCGTGTCAGTACTTTTTCGCGTGGTTTGGTGCAACGCCTGGCGTGGGCTAGAGCGTTGTTACATAGTCCAACCTTGCTCTTGCTGGATGAACCCGAGACGGGGCTAGATCAGGAAGGCAACATACTCGCTGAACATTTGCTCACCGCGTACACGCAGCAAGGTGGAACCGTGCTGTTTACCACGCATCAACTGGAGCGCGCACTGCAACTGAGCGACCAGATTGTGATGCTGGCGAATGGACGTATCGCCTATCAATGTGAAGCACGGGGATGGGAATTGGAGGGGATACGTCGTACTTACCAGGAGGTGGTGCAATGAGGGCACTACGTATATTCATGCTACAAGTCTATGCTCTGCTCTGGAAAGATATTCGCTATGAGTTGCGCAGCAAGCAGACATGGTTGGGTATGGGTCTTTTTGCTTTACTTGTGCTAGTCATTTTCAATTTTGCATTCGATCTGCGTGTTGATACTACCGCCGCCGTCGCTCCTGGCGCACTCTGGATTGCTTTTGTGTTTGCCAGTACACTTGGGCTGGGACGCACAATTGCGGCGGAGCGCGAAAAAGGCTCAATGGATCGTTTGCTCTTGTGTCCTATAGACCGCAAAGCGATCTATCTCGCAAAGCTGTTAGGAAATTTGCTCTTCATTGGATCAGTGGAGATTGTTGCACTGCCCGTTTTCGCTGCACTTTTTAATATTCCGTTATTGGTGGGCGCGCTCTTCCCTGTGGTTTTGCTTGGTTCCTTGGGTATCGCTGCGGTAGGCACGCTGTTTTCTGCTCTGGCGGCGGCGACCAGGGCACGCGAACTCTTGTTGCCAATTCTCTTGTTTCCGCTACTGGTTCCTCTTGTGATCGGAGCGGTTCGTTTGACGCAGGCAATCCTGCTTCCCTCGCCCAATGAGCCGCCCTGGCTGGGTTTGATCGCAGCTTTTGATGTTATTTTCTTGAGTATCTCAATGCTCACGTTTGAGTATGTAATTGAGGAGTAATCCCTCAAAATAGAGGAGGAAGAAATGGCTTTAGCGAATCGTGTAGCAGGCACGGAACCTGTTGATAATACGCTTGCCAGTACGAAGCGTGCGGCAACGCTACCAGTTGCCTCACTCATCTTAGGCGTACTCTCCCTGTTTGGCATGATGATCTCTCTCTGGATGATCTTTCTCTATGCCCCCACAGATGCCATTCAAGGTCAGGCACAACGTATTTTTTACTTCCATGTGCCGATGGCTTGGGTCGGTATGCTGTCTTTTATCGTGCTTGGTGTCGCGGGTGTAGTCTATCTCATCAAGAAAGATGAACGCTGGGATTGGTTAGCTCGCGCAGCTGCCGAGGTCGGTATGGTGTTCTTAACGCTGGCAATTGCGCTTGGCTCGATCTGGGGCAAAGCAACTTGGGGAACCTGGTGGAGTTGGGACCCCAAATTGACCACTGTGCTGATTCTCTGGTTTATGTATGTTGGCTACATGATGCTGCGCAGTTATATGGGCAACACGCCGGAAAGCGCACGCTCTGGTGCTGTGCTGGCCCTGGTCGGCGTTGTCGATGTGCCAATCATTTATGAGGCAACTAACTGGTGGCGCACACTTCATCCCGCCGCTCAAGTTGGTGTCCCTGGTGCGTTGCCACCTTCGGTTACGCTCACATTGATGGTCGCTTTGACGACCTTCACACTGCTCTATTGTTTTATGCTGATTCAGATGTATCAGTTTGTAAAATTGCAAGCATTGGCACGACGCTTGCGCGCCACCCTTGAGTGGGGCGAATAGTACGGTCTCATTGAGAAACTAAAGAGAGGATCGAAACGTTATGCAAGGTGTATCATATTTATTGGCCGCGTATGCCATTGCCTGGGTGGGACTCTTCGTCTATCTTGGCATGATTGTTCTACGTATTCGTGGCGTTCATACGGAGCTTGCCGCTGTTGAAGTGCTTGTTCGTGAGCAGCAGGAGCAACAGAAGCAGGTGGCAAAAGATGCAACTGCTATGCTACACGAGGGGAAATGATGGCTATCGAAGAAAATACTGGCACAGTAGAAACGCCTGTGTCGCTTGACAAGACGCAGACGACGGGCCTTTCCAACAGGCAGCGTATCACGTGGTTGGTAATTGGCGATGCACTCGTTTTTTTGGTCTTTGCATTCATTGGACGGCGTAGCCATAACGAGGCTATAGGCATCGGTGCGCTCTTCCAGGTCATGCTGACGGCCCTGCCCTTCGCCGCTGCCTGGTTTATTGTCTCCCCACTGCTTGGGGCGTTTAAACGCGGCCTGGAGCGCAAACCGGGGACAATGGTGACACGCACGTTGCTGGCATGGCTGGCCGCGTGGCCTATCGCGCTGGTCCTGCGAGGCGTTTTTGTCGATCATGCTGTTCCCCCGCTCACATTTGGCATCATCACATTAGTGGCAAACTCTGTCTTATTATTGCTCTGGCGTTGGCCTTTCGCTCTTTTTATGAGCCGCCGGAAATCATAGGTAATCTGATGAAGGTGAAACTCACGAGTACCTTGGCGAAACTTAGCAACTTAAGTATGCTTCTCCACGTGCAACATTGCTGCATATGGTTCGTATATGGGCTTGAAAAGTTTTGTAGTCATGTTAATGGC
>DAICZM010000425.1:1676-4354 GCA_027311145.1 Ktedonobacterales bacterium | reverse complement strand
GAAGTACGCTATTCATAATGTGCATGTGCTGCATGAAAAGCAGATGCCGCATGAGCAGTGGATGACACAGGTTGCACCCGGCGTGATGGCGGGCGAGAAAATTACGCCGATCAGCAATGTCGGGCTGTATGTGCCACGTGGGAAGGGTGCCTTTCCGTCTGTGATGTATATGCTAGCGACACCTGCCAAAATTGCGGGTGTGCCGCGTATTGTGGTTGCAACTCCGCCCGCTCCTGATGGTTCGATTGATGCGGCTTCGCTGGTTGCTGCCGATCTGTGCGGCGTGCATGAAATTTATCGCATAGGGGGAGCGCAAGCTATTGCGGCCCTGGCCTATGGCACAGAGAGCATCGAGCGTGTGCGCAAGATCACCGGTCCTGGTAACCCCTATGTCTCTGCCGCCAAGCGTCTGCTTTATGGCACAGTCGATGTAGGCTTGCCTGCCGGACCTAGCGAGTCGATCTTGCTTGCTGATGAGAGCGCGGACCCCGAATTGGTGGCGCGTGACCTGCTCATCGAGGCCGAACACGGAGCTGATTCGTCCAGTCTGCTTGTCACGACCAGCCGCGCCCTTATTGAGGCTGTACAACCGCTGATGGAGGAGAAAATGGCAGCGTTGCCAGCATGGCGCGAGGCCTTCTGTCGTGCTGGCTTTGAGTCAGCCAAAGGCACGGGCGGTTTGATATTGGCGGCAACTATGCGCGAGGCCATTGATTTTGTCAACGAGTATGCTCCTGAACATTTGGAGATGCAGGTGCGCGAGCCATTTGCGCTCCTACCCGATCTTAAGAATGCCGGTGAAATTCTGATCGGACCATACACACCATATTGTGCAGGCAACTACTGCGTTGGCACAAACGCTATTCTGCCCACTGGTGGATTTGCGCATACCTTCTCCTGCACGTCCGTTTTTGATTTCTTGAAACGTACAGGGCTGGCCTATGTCACTGCGGAAGGCTATGCTGCTGTGGGCGAGACGGCTCGCCGTCTGGCAACTTTTGAGGGCTTCCCCGCGCACGCCAACGCGGTGACAGCGCGCCCAGTGTCGCACCAACAAACGTTGCCAGCATAAGCAGGAAGGTAACGACTATTGCTGCTTGCAAGAGTTGTATGGCAGCGTGTGCTGCTTGCACCTCATTAATTGGCGCAACGCCCTGCAAGGGCATATCTGTACTGTCGCTGATCTCGACCACTGCATTGCTGTTCTCTGTTGCCACATAGATGCGATGTAGTGCGGGATCAGCGGCAACCCCGTCAGGAGCCTGACCCACTTGCAATGTGCCGAGCGGCGCGAAGGATTGCCCATTGATAACAGTAATCGTCATGCCGCTATCATGTGGTCCCTGGCTATTCTCCCGATCACCTTCATCTGCAACGTAGATGCGCCCGGTGGCTGTATTCACCGCCAGCCCTTCGGGATAAGGCGAGACAGGAATGCGTTGGATGACCCGGTTCGTCTTGCCGTCGATCACATCAACTTCCTGGCTGGTCGAGCAGACGACGTAGATATTGCCTGTCTTTTGATTGATTTGTAGTGGTTGCAATGGCGTCTCGCCAACTGGGATCGTTGCCAGCGTCTTGTTGTTTGTCTCGTCGACGACAGTAACAACATGTGTAGAAGTGTCTGCGACATACAAACGGGCTGTGTTACTGTTGACAACGATGCCTTGCGGGTGTGGGCCGAAATGGAGTTGTGTTGCCTGCGTTTGCAGCGTATTGCCCGCCCAGCCGCCTGCAAATGTGAATGCGGTGACGTTGCCTGCATCGGGGTTACTGACATAGACAATATGCCGCTGCGTATCAAGCGCGATAGCGTCATCTCCTGTCGGAATTGGAACAGTATAGATAAGCGTGCCTGTTGCCCCATCTAGCACCGCCAGAACGCTTTTGCGCTGCTGATAGGTAATGGCAGCGACAAAGACACGATGTGTCTCGCTATCGACTTGCACATCGGTCGCCACATCGCCCAGAGTATTGTGCCAGCTTACCAGACCACTCAGGCCATTGAAACCAACAACCTGACCCGGCGACTCATAGGCGATATAGAGCATATGTGTTTGTGTATCGACCGCCATTGCCTCTGGACGGTTGCCCGCGTGCAACGTGCCGAGAATGGGAAAAGTTGCGGCGTCTGCTGTTTGGGGCAAGAGAGAGAAGCCGTTTAGAGCAAAAAGGAGGGCTAGTACCGCCGGGATTTTTATGCGCATATTCATCGATCTGTTTCTTTCAGAAGATACCGTCCTTGATGATTTGCCAATACTATATTCACAAAGAAAGGGCTCCATGAGAATATATCATAAAAAAGGATGGCAACAGCAAAAAATGCTTTGCTGCTGCCATCCTGTGAAGTATGTGCGAGGATTAGCCGTTTTGTCCGCCGAAGAGATGCTCGACATCGCCGAGCATACCGCCGACGCCCTTGTTCACTTCGGTGTTGATCTCGTTGTTGGCAACCTGATCAACTTCAGTATTGATCATTTTGTCAACCATCTGCCCGCCGGGGATGGGCACATGTGATTCGACTGAGTCGAGGACGTTGTTAATCACGCCATCTGCGGTCGTATCGACAGCGGCATCGCCGGCAAATTGACCGAGGTTCTGGCCGAGGCTCTGAAGAAAATTTGGGTCTGACATAATGTTTTCTCCTCTTTGCTACTAATGTTTGGGATATGTAAAAC
>DAICZM010000425.1:0-1666 GCA_027311145.1 Ktedonobacterales bacterium | reverse complement strand
CAAGAAAGTCACATCTTATGCATGCGAGTTTTGCGCGGGGGCCTGGGCTTCGGCAACCCACTCGGTGACCTGTTGCAATGTAGGCATATGGTGGGCAATCTTTTTGGCCGCTTGTAGTTCTGCCAATGCGTGGTGCAGGTTTTCGGCCTTGCGGTGCTGGAGTTCTTTGCAGCTATTGACGCCCGCTTCTTCGAGCAGATTGGCGAAATCGCCGCCGACGCCCTTGAGGCGCATCAGGTCTGCACGATTGGCAAACTCCTTTAGCTGTTGAGGGGTGATGCCGATGGTATGAGCTAGTGTGCTACGCTCTTTGTCGGTGCCCGTGTGTTCGAGCAGCTGTTGCGTATTTTTGATACCTTCAGCCTCGAACTTTGCCTGAATCTCAGCGGTCATGCCCTTGATCTTACTAATAGGATCGCTCATGATTTGTTTCCTCCATGGAGTGTACATCAAAAGACAATAGAAAAGATGGTTTGAGTATTGCTACGTGTTGCTTGTGTAAACAAGCGGGCGGCAATACTGCGAACGAGTTACCGCTATAATGTATTGGCCGTTATAGATGTGTCTATCTCGTTGCTAGCAGCGGGCGGTGTGGGAACGGATATGAGTGAGTGTTCACTGCGTGCGAGAATGCGCTGTGCTGTTTCGCGTCCGCCGAGGCCGAAAGCGAGACCAAAGGCTAAAGCGACTGCGCCAATAAAGGCGGTGAAGAGAATGTTCAGCAGAGCAGGTGCGATTTGTAATTGTTCCAGGGCAATAATGGCGATAAAGCCCATGATGGCGTAGCGTGCAATGTTTGCGAACAGCACAGGGTCGCCCACTTTAGAGCCTTGTGTGGCCGCTTGCACGATGTCGGCCACGAAATTAGCTGCCAGCGTGCCGAGGAAGAGGACAATGATGGCCACGAAGACGTTCGGTATATAGGCGATCAGTGTATTCAAGATACCACTTACCGAGGTCAGGCCAAGTGCATCAACGGCGGGGACGAGGAAGATCAGGAAAACGAACCAATAGGCAATCTGACCGAGCAGAGCGGCGGGATCAAGAGCGACGCCCATGCGCTGCTCCAGTTGTTTCATGCCAATGCGTTCTGCCAAACGGTCGAAGCCAACACGGCGTAGAATGAACGTGAGGCCCTTGCTAATAGCGGTGGCAATCAGCCAGCCGATGAGCAGAATGACGAGAAAGCCAACTAGTTTAGGAACGAAGGTGAAAACGAGTGCCAGTGCTGCGTTGAGTGAGGTGAGAATGGCCTCCCCAAAGTTCTGTACTGTGGGCATGGAATTGCTCCTTTTCAGGTTAAATTGATGACACGCTCTACTACCAATGAAACCATATGCTACATCCTGCGTGCTATTCCTAAAAATGAAGTCAATAGCGTTTTCCCGTGAGCAGGATGCTGCGGCGCGAAAGAATACGATCATCGCTGTATTGCGTATACATACTGCTCATTGAACAGTATATCACATTGGACGGCAAGGAGAGAAAAAAGTCACGTCTCTTTGCTAGAAAAAATTGTGAAGTGGAATACTGCTCAGAGACAAGAAGATGTGTTATAATGCCCCCAATATAAGAAACTCGTGTGTGCGATGAAGCTTTGTCCCTGATCTGTATTAGCCCCTGTGAGGGTAGATGGCATAATTCAGAACATAGAGTGGTGCATATT
>DAICZM010000424.1 GCA_027311145.1 Ktedonobacterales bacterium | reverse complement strand
GCTGAGCAGCAGGGGATTGCCAGTGGGAGATAAGGCCAGCGCATTACCGCCATGTGGAAGGTGATACGTCGCCAAGATTCTACCGTCGGTCGCCCACAGACTGACCCGCCCGCTTGCTCCCACTGTCACGAGGCGCCCATCTGATAAAAAGGCCAGCCCGACGATAGGGGTCCACTGATATTGAATAGGATCATTGAAGATGACGTTGCCAGTCCTTGCATCTTGAACAACGACACGGCCATTCACTCCGGCTGATGCGACCAGTCGACTTTCTGAAGAGAAGATCGCAAGGGTGATGGTGCTATCGTGTACGCCGTTTGCGTTGAAGTCGCGCACCAGGGTACCGATGCCTGGTGGGACAGGTGCGTGCTGTGTGGGCCGAATGACTCCGAAAGCCGCTACTGCTCCTGCAAGCGTTGCTCCAATGAAGATTCGCCGCGCCATCTTACGTTTCTCTTCTACACTTTGAGCGTACTCGAAGGCCTCCAAGAACTCGCTTGGCGTTGCGAATCTGTCTCGTGCGAGTTTGGCGAACCCCTTGCGAAATACATCTCGCGTGGCTGGAGGAATGCCTTTTACGTGGAGATTGGGCATGTCTTCCAAGATGTGGCGTTTAACAGATTGAATGCTGTGCCCATTCTTGAAAGGCCTTTGGCCTGTGAGCATTTCGTACATCATGGACACGCACCCATGAGTATCGGTAGCAGGGGTGATCTCGCCATAGTACCGATGAAGTTGCTCTGGCGCACGGGAGAGATAGTGAGCGGCGTCGAGGCCGTAGTCACCAAAACTGATTGGACCAATCCCGACCTCGGAAATGATGAGTTTGTCCTCACCGTCTGCTGCCTGGATGAACACATTTCCAGAATGGACGTTTTTATGCACGAGGCCGTGCTGGTGCATATAAGCGAGATTTTCTGCAGTGCGCCTTTGATGCCACAAAGTCTCTGGCAGGGAAAGCGGCCCATGCTGTTCCAATCTCTGACGCAGAGTCGATGCTCCAGTATAGTCGGTCGCCGTGAAAAACAGTCCTTGCTCTTTGTCAATGCCCCAATCGACAAAGAGCATAATTTTCTGAGCCAGCATACCATCGAGATCATTCGCGAAAGACTTTTGAACAGATTGCACTTGCTCTAAGAGGCGTTTTTGTTCCGCATTATCAGTCGTGATAAAGATTTTCAATGTAACTTTGACACTTGGAATTTTCAGAAAACATGCATGATACGAGACATAGTCGCCGCCGTACTCGAATAAATTCTCTATTGCATATTTATTGAAGCTGTCATCAGGCTTCAAGGTGCCCATCATGCTCGCACCTCCTAAGAGAGGAGATGTCTCCATCTTCTAATACAAACTAATGTCAGAAAGGCCTTAACTTCGCCATTTCTGACGTATAAAACCGTTAGCTCATTGAGTGTAAAAAGACAAATGTTCTTATGTTCTCTGACGCATATCATCGCCCGAAACCCGAATTGACTCAGAAACCTCCCCTGAAATGTTGCACACAAAACAGAACAAAAATTTCTCGGAAGTCTTTCTTGAACCCCGTTTTTAGGCGAGGATATTAGTCAGAAACCCTCTTTTGAGCATGAATATGGCAGAATAGCTCCAATAACGTCCCCTTTGCCTCCCGATACCGTCGTATCCAAGAGAGAGGGGGCGAAGACCGACAGGCAGACAAAATTCAAGGAGTTCGTCGTAAAGCAAGGCCGGTACTCAATCGACAGGCTATTTTCCCCAGATGTCAGACTAACTCCTATCTTCGCCAAGCTTCTCTTGTGACGTATGAGACTGGCTCATACCATTCCTATGTATTTGGGCAGTCTAAACTGTTCCTTATAGAATAAAGTCGCCTGATAAAAACGGAAGAAACGGGCATTTTCACGCTCAGAGGTTTGCCAGGGAGCAGTACCCATCTACGTAAAGTATGATACGAACCAGTCTCGTGACATATAACCTTCCACTTTAGCGATTTATCGATTCAAAGCACATCCAAGCTTGTTGTACTTATTATAGTATAGCTCTTCCCTTTGTTAAATACAATTGTTTATAGGTGTATTTTTCCTCTGCAGACGATAGTATATCTCTTTTCTTGTCCGGGAAGCACTGAAAGCTTCTCCCCGGTCGGCTGACTCCTCCGGCTATGCATCGGCCTGTTCTGGGTAGAGGACATCTTGGAGGATTTGGGCAGCGTTGCTGACATTCTCGTTCCGATCATGCAGCAACGCCTTCAGCACGTCGTCATCAATAGATATGCCCGATTGTGCCATTGCTAGAATAACGGTTGTGCGCACTAAACTGTCGTCGTGTGCATTTCGCGCAACCTCCAAGAATGCCTGTTTAATCGGTTGTGTTCGAACGCCCAATTCTCCTAAAGCGCGTGCTGCTTTTGCCTTGTCACTCTTTTGCCCAAAGCGCAAGTCGCGCAGGAGCTTATCAATGGGTGGATGGTCCTTGAGGACGAAGGCGGCAGCTTTACGCACACTGTGGTCTCTGTCGTAGAGGGCTGAGGTCAGTTCTTGAAGAGCAGCTTGGTCACCGAACGCGAATACAGCTGCCTCACGTATCTGCCAGGCGGGGTCCTGCAAAAGAGCGAGCAATGTTTGCGTGGGAGCCTGCTTGCCTAGCATACCGAGGAGTTGAATGATTTTGACGCGTACAAAGTGATTGTCTTGCTGCTCACCTTGCTTATGCTGTTCAGCTAACTGTTTTAGCATAACTTCGATCAGAGATGGCGTAAGTTTCTGTGGTCCTATGGTGATAAATGCTTGCACCGTCGTTGCCTGCACGTATGCGTTGGGATCCACCAGGGCATCTATGAAGGAATACAGTGGTATAATGCCGAAAGGCTCCAATTGCTCCAATGTGCGTATAGCCGCCATGCGCACAGCAGCATTGGGGTCATGCAGGCAAGCGGTAATTTCATCTACGGGAGCGTCAGAACCCAACAATGCCAAGTGTTGTAGTGCAGCCACGCGGATTTTCCCCGGACTGCCTGTATTGAGCAAGCTTTGCAGTAGCTGTGGCACCTCGTCGTCTGCGGGTCGGGTCTCTGGCCCTTTCGTCAGGCCAAGTCCCATTAAAATATCCCTTTGGAGACTGAGAGTAGAAGGCTCTTGTGGCCCTTCTCTGTTGGCCTTACGATCTCCCTGCTGCTGATCATTGCTGTTATTATGCTGGCTCATGAACTTTTTTCTCCTGGTTCTCCAAACTCCTTACGAAACAACGCTTTGGCGCGAGAAATACGACTTTTGATGGTACCTTTCGTCGTTTTGAGTAGCTGAGCAATCTCTTCTATCTTCAGCTCGTTCACGAAGCGAAGAAACATCACTTCTTGATAGAGCCGCGGTAGTGCGTTGATCGCCTCCAAAACGGCTTCAAGGTCCTGCGCTCGCTCAAGAGCAATTTCTGGCTGCTGTTCCTCAGCGGCTTCGCGTTGGTCAATAGCACTATCTACCTGAGCATTAAGCGAGCTTCGTTGTGTGCGCCGATTGTATATCCCCATACACACGTTAAAAGTGATTCTATAGAGATAGGGTCGTAGCTTCACCTCCTGAATGCGCTTCTGAGTCCACCCCTGTAAGTCAAAGTAGGCCCTTATCAGCGCGGCTTGTACCGCATCCTCTGCCTCCGACTGAACATACCGAAATGCATATGCATGGAGTTCACCCGTATACCGCTCCACCACTGCCGGAAAATGTTTCTCCAAATCTGATGCCAGGAGTGCTGGCAAGGTGCCATTGGCTTGTTCCTCTTCACTACGGCTCATATCACAGTATCCTTACTTCCGAGTTTGTGCTAATGCAGGTTTGTCAGGATGAACCTAAACAGCTATAGTAATAGACATTTGCGAGGAAAAGTTGCACTTGTTGATATGAGTTTTTTCCTCCGATATTTGCGCTGTTCATGTAGCGAGTTTTCATGTACATTTGTAGGGATAGTAAGTGCAAGGGCTTGTCCCGCCCACACGATCCAATCGGCATGTGCGGGCAAGACGAAGTTATGTCCTTACGAAGAGGCGATGGCACCGTTGCCGTTGGACTGTGCTGGACCAATAGCGGGCGGGGATACCTCCTCCACTTTATATGGCATCGCGATATAGCGCGTGATTGACAGGAGTGCGAACAACTCCTCGTCAGGGAAATCAATGAAGTTACGCGTCAGGCTCAGTTCGCTCAGCTTGCGCAACAGCTCCGAGCCCCTCTCGGTCGGGGAGATGAACAAGTAGGTACCCGTTTGCTGGCCAGCGTGCATAGAGCGGCTGGTGGGAGCAGTACGGATATTGAATTTATCGCGTATGGTCTCCGGCAAGTATTTCTTGCGCTCCATATGTGTCAGGACGCCCTCCGCGGTTAAGAGT
>DAICZM010000423.1 GCA_027311145.1 Ktedonobacterales bacterium | reverse complement strand
ACTATCTTCAGTGCCACATGATCCGCCTGGTTTGACAACACGGCACTGGCACACGCGGCAGCATCGGTGGCGATACGCACAATGTAACAGCGCGTGCCACCATTCTCGAAAAATGCTTTGACCGTAAAAGCTAAATGGCTATAAGGAATAAAGTCGCCAAAGGTTGCCTGAAAATGGGTCATCGAGTTCACCAGGGTGGGCCTGTGGAGCGGCCCACGCCTGGCAATGCCGACAAAGGCCGCAATATCGACACGCCCAATTTCGCTCTCATCGGGCGTGTCATTGACAATTTCACAGTACACACCAGGCGTGACATACCCAAGCATGATACGTTACTCCTTGCTCCATCTCGACACGCTCACGTAGCTCCTACTTCAATTCGACATGTTCTACGGCGATTTCAATCGTTTCGAGCGTCACATCGTTGTTGTGCGCGTTAAAGGTTGGTCCTTCATATTTGGTGAGCCAACCATCTGTCCACTCCCAACGCAACACATCCTTATGCTGTTCGTCTTGCAGCACAACCGCGCCGTTGCGCCGATCAGCCACGCCATTCAGCACATTCTTGTACCAGTTCCACAGGTCTTTATTGTCGGTATAGCCACGCTTCAAGGAGATCTGCGAAAATTTGCGCAGTCCCATTAGCTTGCGAACGCTCAGACGTTGCTCGTTGCCTTCGCGGTACTCTACGACATCCGTATCAAAAGTCAGGCCACTGCACTCGCTGAATCCCGCCACAGAGGTGCCACTGATCTCCAGGCGGAAATTATAGCCAACATACGGGTCTTTTCTCTCTCCTGTTGCCATCAAGCATCTCGCTTTCTCTCTATACGCCTGTAGCACATACCATGCGCTAACTCACACTAACTTGCTGCTCCAGTAGCTGTCTGACTGATACGCAAAATGACAAACTCGGCCGGCTTGACGGGCGCAATCCCGACTTCGACAACTAGCCGCCCATTATCTAGATCATCCTGCGTCATCGTCGTGCCAAGCCCACAATTGACAAAAAAGGCTTCCTCCGCTTTCTGGCCCAGTAACGCCCCGTCACGCCAGACCGTTGTGAGGAAATTCGTGATGCTTTGAATGACCCTGTTCCACAAGCGGTAATCGTTCGGCTCGAAGACCACCCACTGCGTCCCCTTATCCAGCGACTTCTCGATAAAGATGAAGAGACGGCGCACGTTAATGTATTGCCACAATGTATCACTCGTCATACACCTAGCTCCCCACACACGCAAGCCACGCCCATCGGTTCTGAAATCACGCAACACGTTGATATTGCGCGGGTTGAGAATATCCTGCTCACGCTTGTTAATCGTCAGGTCCAGTCCCAATATGCCCTGAATCACCTCGTTGGCGGGTGCTTTGTAGACACCACGCGCATCATCGACATACGCATAGATACCCGCCATGTGACCACTCGGCGATACAGCGATATTGCCCGCCCTTAGTGGATTACTCACAACGACATTTGGGAAGTACAGCGCGGCATATTCGGTATCATAGTTATCTCGCCACGCCTGAATCTCCTCAAGCGGATTCCCTGCATCATAAACAGGATCGACGATTGCAAAACGATATTTGAGTTGCTGGCAATGGATAATCAGCGTATTGATAACATCCTGATCGGTGATACCAGGGACAGCAACGATACTGATCTCGTCGATGTCCTCAAGGGCCTGGATGCCCGTTTTATTGCCTGGGACACCCCCATTGCCCTTGTAGTCGTCAAAACCGGGTATGCCACCATCACTACCACCAACCAGTCCCACATTCAGCCCATCGGCCGCGACCGGAAAAGAGAACGGATTGGTGCTTGCATCTGGTGCAGAGAGAGCAACACTAATGAACTGAGAGATGCCGTTGATCTGGTTCAGCACGTAGTAAGGAGTCGCAGCGTCCAACGTGAGTGGTGAATAGCTCTCAGTGGTATTCCCATAAGCAACCATCAGACTAAACTCACATGTGCTGATAATCGTGCTGGTAGAACCCGCGTCAGGCTTCAAATCATCAGCGGTGAGCGCACTCTCAAGCAGTAGATTATTGCCATTAATCGCTTTGACCTTGTTGTAGAGCTTCGTCTGACCTTTATTGATTTCCAGAATCGCTCCCGTATAAAAGCCCGTTGCCGCACCAAGTTGTAGCGTATCGAAAGTGCCGGAGCCTTTTGTGCTTTCCAGCAGTGTTGCAATCGTCGGTGCGGTTACCACCCTTTGCACCTTTGTCACTGGAGCCACTTTGATAACCAGATCGTTGCCATATGCTCCACCTTGTAACGTTGTAATCGTCAGGGGTGATGTTGTGACCGCCGGGTCAGTCGTCGCCACGATGTAGGTATATTTCGGGTCATAGGTATTGGTAAGTGCGCCACTCAAGACAAGCTGATTTTTCGTATCGTCATAGGACTCAATAGCGGGGGATTTCTCAGATTGAGTCACACCATCTTTGGTCTGATAGAATGTCAGTGTCGTGGACTTCTGAATGCCACGCAGCGAACTGAGTTGTACCGTCGTTGTACTTGTCTTTTTATCCCCCTTGGGCGATGTACCATCTTTGAGCCGGACAATCACCCCCCCTTTGAGTGTATCCGCACTGCTAGCGGCCTTCGCAGGCCGGTTATCGCTCGCTACGACACGCTTGATATAGAGGCGTTGACCGCCATTATCAAAAAAGCCCTTCACTGCATATGGCAACACGCTCTGCGCTTTTGGTAAAAGACTGCCGTCGCTCCATATATCTGATAGATAGCCGCCAAAGGTGCGTGTATATTCGGCAAAACTTGTGACCAATACAGGCAACCCGTCTACCGGGCCACGTGCTGTCATGCCCACAAAACCCGCCGTGCTGGTGCTAACTCCTGCAATAGGCACTGGGCCTGTCTCTACCTCTTCAACATAGACACCCGGTGCTAAATACTCAGGCATAATGACCTCTTTCTCCGGCAATAGCAAAGCAAGCCGCTAGTATCACACTGTACGCAACAGCCGAAAATCAACACTAGTCATAGATTGCCCATACGCAATCATCCATTTGATCGTCTGATTCTGTGCGGTAATCTCTGCCGTACTCACCCCTAACGTCACCACTTGCGCTCCACCAATCCCATACAGCCGATAGTAACCGCTCTCGTCGCTCAGCCCGTCCAGGGCGTGATATTCCACGTGGTCGCCATCGACAATTTTGAGCGCATCAATAGCTGCAACGGTTGCAGAGGGTGCAGGCTCTAAAGCTGCGACAAGATATAAAAGGCCGTCGCCCCTCTCGACAGCACGCGCCAACGTCGTTTGCGCTTCCAATACTACAGCAGTGCAACATCGCACGCTTGTTCCCACGTCAAAGCTATATGTTAGCGGGCTTGTCAGCTGTACGACGGGTGGTTGATGAGCATCACGGCGATAGTGCTCGACAACCACATACTCACTCACCCGTTCAGTGCCAACACACAACACGTCCCCCGCTGCCAGCTTTAGCTCATCCCATAACACCAGCACGCTAGCTCCTATCGCTACCTTACTAGCAAGGTGCGATGCCTGGTTCGTCTGCATCAATTGACATGCCTGTACACTTGTACCTGCTGCATGAGCAAAATGGAGTGCTGTACGCAACGTGGCAAGAGCAGTGGTAACGCCTGCTATACTGCCTGCCGATAGGCAACGCACGCGCGCATAAGCAAGTGGGCGGCTGCCTGCCGATGTTACCTCCACGACATAGCCCTCAATTCCTATCGGCATCCGTTGCAGCATGATATGCAGAGCAGGCAATGGAAAGCTACTCCCAGCAGGAATAGCTACCTGATGCTGATACGGTCTATAGCCAGGAACTGTAATCGCAAAATCGACGCTTGCGTCTTGGGTTGCCAGCAAGGGAAAGAGACGCCTGCTCTCTCCGGCAAAACAGAAGAGTCCACTAGCGACCGTTTTTGGCACAAGTTGCACGTTGCTTGTCCCCACTGTCAACTCGCCTATAGGCGGCTGACCCGTAAGTTCATCCGTCACCACGCCACTGATCAGCACCTGATAGGCAGAGTTAACAGCATGAGCAAGTCGCTTGAACATTCCTGCTGTCTGCGCTGGTTGGAACACGTCAGTACTGCTTTCCACGTGCGAACACGCTGCTACACACTTTGTCGAGATTCAACCGGTATTACCTTGATCGGCTCTAGAGCCGAATCGATGGTAATAACCTGCACACTATAGGAAACTGAAAGCTGGTACGGCTCAAAGAGCGCACCCCACACGCGCGTCAGTTCTTCCAGACTCAACGTCTCCAATGAGAGCCGCAACTCTTCCGCACTCTCCTGTAACGCTTCCTGAAGATCACTGCCGCGCAAAAGCATATGATCGTTGAATACCTGTAACACCT
>DAICZM010000422.1 GCA_027311145.1 Ktedonobacterales bacterium | reverse complement strand
ACACATGACACCCACAAGGGGTGTCACTACATGTCGTTAGGCCCCACAAGACGCATGAGATGTAGTGACACCCCTTGTGGGTGTCATGTGTCATGCACTGACTATTGGACTGTTAAAGGCTTGGCAACTTGTGGCTGCCGTGCGGTCTGTTTTGATGCCTTTTTGCCAAAGGCGATCAGGAAAACAACCAGGCCAATCACCAGAATGCTGAATAGACTGATTGTGCGGTCCAGCAGAATAGCGGCTGCCGTGAGGTTCGCTGCATTGGGGCCATGATAGAACAGCGTAATCATCGCTAGCATGCCAGCTTCTACCAGACCAACCCCTCCACCGGTTGCAGGGACGATGGTCAACAAAGCCTCGCCCAGGCCAATAAAAATGGTGGCTGTTAGGATGTGTAGTGGGTCACCAGGGATCAAATTGAGGGCCATCGCGACAAAGAAAAAGCGCAGCGATTCGCATAGCCATACCAAGATGGTCAAGGCTGACAGGGTGGGCAGACGGCGAAATGAGCCGAGCATGCCTTCTTGGAGATGGTAGTATTGTGGGCGAAAACGCTCCGGCACAATGCGTGCGATCGGCTCACGCGCAATGCGCAACACGAAAAGAGCTATAATGCCGACGAAAACAGCCACTAAAGTGACCTCAAGCCCCAACTCTAACTCATGTGGCAACTGCTCGTGTAGGCTGATGATGATCGATGGGATGAAGAGGAGCAGCAAGACGATCAGGTCAAGCAGACGCTCAGCCAAGACCGTGCCAAAACTGCGTGTGGTTGAGACATTAATTTCTTGGCGCAAGAGATAGGCACGATAGAGATCGCCAAGTTTAGCGGGCACGACCACATTGGCGAAGAAGGAGATGTAAATAATCTCCACGAGCTTCCAGAAACCGGGGAGCTGGACGCCATTATCTTTCGTATAGCCAACATTTTCTAGCAGCATCCGCCAACGTAATGCACGGATAGGGAAAGAGCAGTAATAGATCACAAAGGCTGCCAGAAAAAACAGCGGATTTGCCGTGCGCAGCGATGCCCAGGTTTTTTGTGGATTGATATTGGCTTTCTGTGCAAAGAAGACCAGGGCAATAATCACAATCACCAGTGGAACAATCGTGCGCCAGTTTAAGAGACGTTTCCTAAGAGAAAGCTGTTCTGATGTAATTTCAGTTTCTTCAGGTGTTTGCTTCAATGTTTCTTGTGTATGTTGTAGCATTTCTTGCTGTTTCTGTTCGGCAGTTATACTATCTTGAGAAGATGCAGCAGCGTCTTGCGGGTTATCTGTCGTCAAAATGTCCTCCATTTTTACCTGCGGTATCTGTCACTTCCTCTAAACGGATAAGAGCGATTAAGAGTAACGCAAACAGATTTGCCATACTGTGGACATAGAGGTTATCAACCATATTATGCACGCAAACGGAGAGCAAGGCTGCAAGCAAGCCGAGGGCCAGCGCGCGGTTGTTGCTGAGTAGGGTCATCACCGCGTGTGAATGGGCGACCTCTGTGAGTGTCATACCCGCTTGCGGATGCGCTCGCGCGTGTTTCTGCTGTTGATAGCGTGCGTTAATCGCTCGAAATGCGCGTGTTCCCGCCACAAAAATTGCTCCCAGGAACAGCAGGAAGGCCAGTAAGCCAATAATGCCCGTCTCGGCAGCCATATTGATATAGAAATTGTGTGCATGTCCAAGTGAATTAACGAAGATGGTGATGTAATATTGGGCATAAGCGTCGGGATAATTGCCAATGCCGACACCGGTGAAAGGATGCGTCACAAACATATTGATGCCCGCAATCCAGTGGGCCAGACGTTCTGCCGTTGAATAATCTTGCGCACTCGGAGCGGTAAATGAGATTTGCACCAGCCCAAGAATACGTAGCACAGGGTTCAAGATATGTGCCGGTAGCACGCCAGCCAGATAACCGGCAACCGCGAAGAGTGCGCCGACAGCCCCAAGCGCGATCAATTTGCGCACACGCGGCATGCCAACCGTGACAACGAACAGTAACACGACCGCCAACGCAATCTCTCCGCCACGCGATTGCGAAAGTATTTCGACGCCGACCAGCAAGAGCGTTGTGATGCCAGACAAGATGCGGGTTCGTGCTGTCGTGCCGAGCAGCGTCAGGGTGAGCGCGACTGCTAGCGTCATATTGATATAGCCCGCGTAGGGGTTAGGTTGGTCAAACGTGCCATAGACGCGCAGACTAGCGGCACGGATAAAGGCCTGCGGCCCAATATTGAAGAAATACTGAATGTAGCCGTAGCATGCCTGCGAGATCGCAGCCAGGAACATGATGGTTACTACGATCCAGATCTGTTGTCTGCTGCGCAGATAGCGTGCGCCGAGCAACACGACGATCAGAAATTCCAACCACTTTGCCACTTCTTTTAGGCTGGATTTGATGCTGAAGGCCCCCGTCATGGAAATCAGGATTGCCAGCAAAAAGACCACGATGGCGATGATTAAGTAGCGCGGGATGCCCAACGCCTCGTCATCAAGGGCATGTGTGGCCAGTGCGGTGCGCGTCAAGAAGGGACGCAGCGTATAGCTCATGAGCCAACTGATGGCTAACAGCGCAACCAAGAGGTCGGCACTGGTCAGATTGAGACCACCCAGATTAACTTGGTCGAGGGAACCCCAGGGAATGGCAATTGGCAGCAGGTAGAGAGCCACGCGTGGGCGCACAATTGTCCAGAACACAACGACCAGGTAGAGGGGGGCGCGCAGATTCCAGGGGTCATGCAGCAATAACAGGCAAGCAATAGCCAATAAACCACCCAGCAAACCGATCAGATTTGCTGTAGTGGTGTGCAGGCGAAGCTGAGCAATATTCTTGGCAAGGAACGATGTCGGTGTGGCTGTGACGCGTTCCTCAAGTTCCAGTTGATACATCTCTCTGCTTCCTAACAAATTGTCGAAAGTAGCGTGGTGCGGCTGCGGAACCACTCGATTGTACGTTTCAGCCCCTCTTCCATGCCAACCTTGATCTGCCAGCCCAGCACCTGCTGCGCCTTCATAATATTGGGGCGGCGGCGTTCTGGGTCATCAATGCGGCTTGACTCATAGATGAGCGTGGAGGAGGCATTGCAGAGATGGATAATCTTTTCGGCAAATTCCTGGACCGTATGCTCTTCCGGGTTGCCTAGATTAAAGACCTCGCCTGTCGTGCCCGCGTGGAACATGGCCCGCATCAGGCCGTCGACCAGATCACTCACATAACAGATGCTGCGCGTCTTCAAGCCATCGCCGTAGATCGTCAATGGCTCGTTTTGCAGTGCCTGCGTGATGAAATTAGGGATCATGCGCCCATCATGAATCTGACTGTTGGGGCCATAGGTATTAAAAATACGTACAATGCGCACGTTTGTCTGGTATTGCCTGTAATATTCCATCGTCAGCGTCTCGCCGAGGCGTTTGCTCTCATCATAACAGGCGCGTGGCCCAATAGTATTGACGTTCCCCCAATAATTTTCCGTCTGCGGGTGTACCAGTGGGTCACCATAGATTTCGGATGTCGATGAGACCAGGAAAAGGGCATGGTGTTTGCGTGCCTGCTCTAGCATCATATGCGTGCCCTGGCTATTGACGAGAATCGTTTCAATCGGATGCTCCATATAGCCAACTGGGCTGGCCGGGCTGGCAAGATGGAAGATCGCCTCCGCTTCAATGCTGATGGGCTGCGTGACATCATGTTGAATAAATGTAAAACGGGCATGATCTTGTAAGTCTTCAATGTTCTGCGGTGAACCAGTTATAAAATTATCAAGACACAACACGTGGTGTCCCTCATCTAATAGGCGTTTGCAGAGATGGGAGCCAATAAAACCCGCTCCCCCAGTAACAACAACTTTCAAAGAAAAAGACCTCCCATTGATAGTGAAAATAAGTAGAAATAACTTGATAGATGTTCCTCTACTATTGTATCTTAGTGAAGAGACGAATTGGCCGTATGAAGGTAACGACAATAGCATGCTTGGCTCACCGTACTCACGTCTGGGTTCCGTTTCTTACCATATTTTCTGGCGTATTGTGTTTTAACGGCAAAAAGAAAAGGGAGCATCCTATGGCGCGTATCCTCTCATCTGCTGATGTACAACGTTGTCTTACTATGCCTGAAACAATTGAAATGATGCGTGTTGCCTTCACTGCACTTTCAAATGGGCAAGCACAGACACCGCCAAGGACCACTCTCGCCTTACCTGAACAAGGCGTTGCCCTGTTTATGCCTTCTTTGTTACAAACGGAGCAACAAAACGCTTTTGGCCTTAAAATTATCACGGTTGTGCCGCAGAATTCGTTTCGCGGCTTGCCCCGTAGCTATGCTTCGGTCTTGCTTTTCGATGCACACACGGGACGCACGCTGGCAGTTATGG
>DAICZM010000421.1 GCA_027311145.1 Ktedonobacterales bacterium | reverse complement strand
GTTGCGGATAAGACAACGCTGCATCTCGCGCCTATCGTGATTGACGAGATTCGCGTGCAGGGGTCACGCTGTGGCCCTTTCGAGCCAGCTCTGCGTGCCCTAAGCCTACGCCAGATAGATATCAAGCCGCTAATTAGTGCGCGCTATACGCTGGATAACGCTCTTGAGGCTTTTGATTATGCGCAACAAAAGGGTGTCTTAAAGGCCTTACTGCATATAGGCTAGCTGCTTTATTTTTTGCCGAAGGGATGGCACTGCCAGTAAAGACGCTACGGGTTTGCGTGCTTGTGAGAGGTGGAGATAGTGGCGTTGGGGAGCAATGCGCAACAGGCCGCGCAATCGCAATTGACTGCACGGCCTGTTGCTTGGACACTCAAATGATATCGTGAATGGCAAGCGCACCGCTAGGATCACCGTATATCCAAGGATCGCCACTGCATGGTAATTACTTGTCCTTCTCGCCGACGGTCAGCGCGGCCTGTGCGGCTGCGAGGCGTGCGACAGGGACGCGGAACGGTGAGCAACTGACATAATCGAGGCCAACCATGTGACAGAACTCGATGCTATCGGGATCGCCGCCATGTTCGCCACAGATGCCCAGTTCGATCTGCGGGTTTGCCTTGCGGCCCTTCTCAACTGCCATGCGTACCAATTGGCCCACGCCGTCGCGGTCGAGCGTCTGGAACGGGTTGACGGGCAGAATCTTGACCTTGTCCTTCGAGCCTGGCTCTTCCAGACCATCGACGTACTTGAGCAGGAATTTGCCCTCGGCATCGTCGCGGCTGAAGCCAAAGGTTGTCTGCGTCAGGTCATTTGTACCAAAGCTGAAGAAGTCAGCGACCGGAGCGATCTGGTCGGCGGTCAGGGCGGCGCGTGGCAGCTCGATCATCGTGCCGAACTTGTACGCGATTGCTCCGCCGGATTCACCCGCGATCTCATGCGCGACTGCCTCAAGCTGGCGGCGCACCTCCTTCAACTCGTTGACATGCCCGACGAGCGGAATCATGATCTTAGGATGGACGGTTGTGCCCTGTTGTGCCACTTCGCGGGCCGCTTCGAGAATGGCCCGTGTCTGCATGACGTTGATTTCAGGGAAGAGCAGGCCGAGACGGCAACCGCGCAGACCTAGCATGGGGTTCATCTCGCGCATGGATCCCACAGCTTCGAGCATCTGACGTTTCTCTGCCAGCAGGGTAGGATTCTCGTTGTTGACCTCAAGACGTGTGACATCGACGAGCAGTTCCTCATAAGAAGGGAGGAACTCGTGCAGGGGCGGGTCGATCAGACGAATGACGACTGGATAGCCCTCGCCCGTCTGCGGATTGACCATCGACTCGAAAATGCCCTTGAAGTCACTGCGCTGGAAGGGCAACAACAGGTCAAGTGCTGCCTGACGCTCTTCTTTCGTTTTCGACAGAATCATTTTCTGTACGATGGGCAGGCGCTCCTGCTCCATGAACATATGCTCTGTGCGGCAGAGGCCGATGCCCTCGGCTCCAAAAGAGACGGCGCGTTTGGCATCGCGTGGGTAGTCGGCATTGGCCCAGACGCCCAGGACGCGATACGTGTCGGCCCATGTCAGTAGTTTCTTGAGGTCTACCTCTTTATCATAATCGGGTGCTTCTGTGCGGATGATGCCCTGGAAGACTTCGCCAGTCGCGCCGTCAATCGAGATGTCGTCGCCTTCGCGCAGGAGCGTTGTTGTGCCGACGACGCGGAAGAGATGCTCTTCCTCGCTGACACGAATGCCTTCACAACCGGCCACGCATGGCAAGCCAAGACCACGTGCAACAACAGCGGCGTGGCTGGTCGCACCACCGCGTGCCGTCAGGATACCCTTGGCCACTAGCATACCATGAACATCGTCTGGGCTGGTCTCCGGGCGCACCAGTACGACTGCAACGCCTGCCTTACCCATTTCTTCGGCGGTATCGGCATCAAAGATGGCCTTCCCAGCGGCTGCACCGGGCGAGGCATTCAAGCCCTTGGCTAACAAGCGACCAGCAGCGGTGGCCTTCTTCTTCTCCTCTTCGTCGAAGCGTGGTAGCAACAGTTGATAGACCTGCGTGGGATCGACACGTTTGATGGCGTCTTGTTCGCTAATCAGGCCCTCTTCCACCATGTCAACGGCAATCTTGACGGCTGCCTGTGCGGTGCGTTTGCCAGAGCGGGTCTGAAGCATATAGAGGTGACCATGCTCAACGGTAAATTCAAGATCTTGCATGTCACGGTAATGCTTCTCAAGACGCTGCGCGATGGCCAGGAATTGCTGATAGACTTCAGGCAGTTCCTGCTCCAATTTGCTAATTGGGGAAGGTGTGCGGATACCAGCGACAACATCTTCGCCCTGGGCATTGAGAAGATATTCGCCGTAGAGCTGATGTTCGCCTGTGCTGGGGTTGCGTGTGAAGGCAACGCCCGTGCCGCTATCGCTACCCATGTTACCAAAAACCATGCTTTGCACGTTGACGGCAGTGCCGAGCGTGTGCGCGATCTTGTTGAAATTACGGTAGTCGATGGCGCGCTTGTTGTTCCAGGAGGAGAAGACGGCCTCGATAGCCTTGCGCAACTGCTCGTAGACATCGGTGGGGAAAGGTTGGCCCGACTGCCGCTCGGCAATCTGCTTGAATTCAGCCACCAACTGTTTGAGCGACGCGGCGGGAATCTCGGCATCGGTCTTGACGCCTGCCTCTTCTTTGTAGCGTTCGAGAACTTCTTCAAAGTTACGTGGCTCAATGTCGAGGACGATTTTGCTGAACATCTGAATGAAACGGCGATAGGCGTCGTAGGCGAAACGCTCATCGTTGGTCAGGGCGACGAGGCCTTTGACCGTCTCATCATTGATACCGAGGTTAAGCACCGTGTCCATCATGCCCGGCATAGAGAATTTTGCGCCGGAACGGACGGAGACGAGCAGGGGATTCTCTTGTTTGCCAAAACCCTTGCTTGTCTGCTGTTCAACAACCTTGAGGGCAGCGAGGGCCTGATCCCACATGCCCTGTGGGAACTGCTTGCCCGTGTCATAGTAGGCATTGCATGCCTCAGTAGTGATAGTGAAACCTGGGGGAACCGGAAGGCCCGCATTGGTCATTTCGGAAACGCCTGCTCCTTTACCGCCAAGCAGGTCGCGCATTTTTGCATTGCCTTCACTAAAGAGGTATACCCATTTGCGCGGAGACTGTTGCACGGCGGCGTCCAGCTCCGAACGGGTAATTTGCTGTGTCATGAAATATCCCTCCAACGTTCATACTAGAATCGTGTGGAACAGCATCCAGGTATCCATCTTGTTGGTCTGACGGATGCCATTCCTTGTCCATTTGAGCGAATGTTATGCTTTCATTACGATATCTCTGGCCCAACGCATTACGGTACGTGCATACTGGATGTACTGACTGGCCTGCTCTGCGTTAATCACCTCGTCGGCCTCCTCTGGGGGGGTATCGGCGTAAAAGGCTTCTGGATGGAAGGGCGTCAGAGCCTCCAGAGCGTCCAATATGGATGCTGGCGCGCCGACGGCCTCGCCCAGAGTGCGCAAATCGTGATTATACGAAGTGCGGCGACCGGAACGCAAGAGGCTGAGCGACTGTACTGCCTTCTCGACGGCCTGATTACAAAAATCAGCACAGGCGAAATGTCGTCCCAGACTGAGTTCCACCGTCGCGGTTGCCATGTCCTGTGCCGATTCCGCGTAGAGGGCTAATGCTCCCTGGAGGTCTCCCTCAAGGAGAACCGAAGAGTCTTCGTCATCCTCTTCCTGCGTGTTGAGCGCGGGCCTGTTGGGTGTTTCCGCCTGTGTCTGGTCGTGTAGTGTGATGCCCTGCGTGAGTAACTGCTCAATGGTGTCTAGCTCGTTATCGCTTCCCTCGTAGGGTAGTTCATGCATGCCATCATAACTGTGTGACATAGTAATCTGTCCTCGCGCTTCCATAGTAGAGTAAGATGAGCGCAGTGCGTTGGGTCGTAAATAGCGTTATCAGCATTGTGTTGTTGTACCCTGCACATAGTATGCCTAAGAGACGTTGTCTGTCAATATTTTTGCGTAGCTTTGCAGGGCCTGGGTGAAATTGAGTACGCTATGTGATAGCCAGCAGTAATGCAAGAATGTTGGAGGGGTTATTTTTTCTCCTGAGCTGCCTCGTTTTGATGTGCTGTTTGTCATAAGAATGAGATGCGTGTTCAACGAGGAATGTGCAACCCAGATGGCCCGCGATTGGAATGCGCGCGATGGCAACTCTGGCTATGTGACCCGTTTCTATTGTTCAGGGGCTTGCCGATGTTGCTCCTGAGCATTGGAATGGTGCTGGCACATCGCTTCGCCTATCGCTCCGCCTGGGGAGCCATTCGACGGAGGGACAGGGCGTGATTCCATCACGCCCCTACAC
>DAICZM010000420.1 GCA_027311145.1 Ktedonobacterales bacterium | reverse complement strand
ATATGAGATTGTACCGATTGGCATTACGGCTGAGGGTCGCTGGCTGCTCGGTACAGAACCTGCGCAACTGATTGCAGCTCGTCAGCGGGCACAACAAGAAGAAGGCGCGACTACGACTACGACTGCGGTGACGCTGACGGGTGATCCCAACGTGCGCCGTCTGATACCGTTGCAGGACAGCAAACCGCTTGATGATAATGGAGCGATAGATGTTATTTTCCCCGTCTTGCATGGTACGTATGGCGAGGATGGCACATTGCAGGGCTTGCTGGAGATGGCAAATGTTCCCTATGTCGGTTGTGGTGTGCTTGGCTCGGCCCTCGGCATGGACAAAGAGAAGATGAAAATGATCTTTCAATCCGCTGGCCTACCTGTTGGCCCCTATCTTGCCTGCCGCCGTAACGAGTGGGAGCGTGCGCCAGAACACGTGCTGGATACTATCGAGCAGCAGCTTGGCTACCCGGTCTTTGTGAAGCCCGCCAATCTGGGATCGAGTGTCGGCATCAACAAGGCGCGTGATCGTGCTGAGCTGACCCATGCCATGAACGTAGCGGCTGCGTATGATCGCAAGCTGGTGATTGAGCGGGGTATCGATTGCCGCGAATTGGAATGTGCCGTATTGGGCAATGACGAACCGCTGGCCTCTGTCGTGGGCGAAATCGTTGCCAGCGGCGACTTCTACGATTATGCCGCCAAATATATCGACAATAAATCGCAGATCGTCATTCCGGCTGATGTTTCCCAGACCTGTGCCGAGGAGGTGCGTCATCAGGCTGTGCTGGCATTTCAGGCACTCGACCTGAGCGGTCTCGCCCGCGTTGATTTCTTTCTGGAACGGGGAACTGGCAATGTCTATATCAATGAGGTCAACACGCTCCCTGGTTTTACGCAGATTAGCATGTATCCCAAACTCTGGGAAGCCAGCGGTCTGCCTTACAAAGAACTGCTGGATCGCCTGATAGAACTGGCAATTGAGCGTTACGAGGATAAACAGCGCAACCGCACCACACGCTAAGAAACATCACAGACCAATAAAAAAGCAACGACACGTGTATCGTTGCTTTTTTATTGGTCTCAATTATTGGCGCGGGGTAATTTGGCTGTAGGATGCGGCAGGCGCGATCTGGTAACTGGCCTGATTAACCGAGCTGGAATGGCCGGGATAGGGTGGATAATTGACGCTCGCTGGTCTTGTGGCTACGGAATAAGGTGTTTGCGGCATTGGTGGTGCATAGGCCGCTTGCGGCGTCTGTGGCGGAAGAAGCGGGCGTGATGGCTGACGTTGCCCATCCTCTTTTGCTTCTTCTGTATGTTCAGGCTTTTTCATGATACTGGAGAAGCTCATGCCAAGCAGCTTAAGACTGATGAAGCACATAGTAGACATGATAATTGCAGCGAGCGGGTGTGAGAAAACGAACATTGCCAATACGTTTGTGCGGTTGAAACCGAGCAACTGACTGAAAACAATCACGCCTGTGCCCTCGTTACTGCCAAGTTGGCCCGGCGGCGTCGGCAGAATACTGAACATATTGTAGGTGGTATAGCCGAAAATAGCTGTGCCAAAAGACATGGAGGACAGGCCGACCGTCAAAAAAGACATCCAGGCAAAAAGGCCATCACAGGTGACTGCGACAATCGTTAGCAAAACGGCGGGGATAAATGTCCTGGGATTGCTGGCCCCCGCTAGTAGCGAATCTACGAAGCCGAGAGCGAACCCTTCAATTTTGCCACCTAGCCCCTTTGGCAAGAGTTTGAGAAAGGTTTGGATGAGCTTGATCGCAATTGCGCGGTTCCAGGCCATCAGGGCGACAACAAAAATCACGCCTAGGAGGATGCTACCGACCAGGAGCAGAATGGTCCATAGAGCCAAATTCATATGAATGCCGGGCAGAAATGGCACTATCGCAATGATAATCAGGGCCGGCATCAGGTCTAATGCGCGATCCATTGCAACTGTCGGGAATGATTGGCTGATTGGAATGCCGAGGGTACGTTTGAGTAGCAGGCTTTTGACCAACTCGCCACCTTGCACGGGCAGGAGAAAGTTGGTAAAGACGGCAACCCAAAAAATTTGGATGGCCCGAAATGGGCTAACTTTGCCAATGCGTTGCAGGAAGAGGCTCCAGCGCACGCCGCGAATACAGAATGCGGCAATGAAAAATGTGGCGGCTCCCAACGCATCCATGATGCCCGATGGCGTGCTTAAACGCTCTCTAAGAATTTTGAGGGCTGCGGGTATATCGACGAAGCGCGAAAGCAGCAGCAGGATGCCCACGCCAACCAGCAGACCAAATGCGGTTCGCACAAAAGGTGTATTGAGTATGCGTTGCCAGGCTGGCACTGGCCGTGTAGCTTTGGCTGGCTGTGGCGTGTAAGGCAACGTCCCTGGCGAGGCTAATGGAACACTCTGACCATAAAACTCTTGCCGCATCGACAGACTTGTCGAGGCCCTTCTCTCATATTGCAGTGGCTGCGTTGGCATCATTCCAACCTGAGAGAGCGCAGCCGTAGTGGTTGTGCCATTGCTCGTCGCCGCTGGTGGGATGCGCACGGCACGCATCATACCACTGAGTTGCATCATACGCATGGTGTTCATCGACGTGACATCGAGCAACTCTTCTGGAATATCAGCATCGGGATCATATGGATACTCGGAGGTATGGTCTCTGGTTGCTGCTAAAGCAGGAGTCTCAATGACAGGCAAAATATGCGTAGGGAGAGATGCAACGTCCAACGGCTCGTATGATGCATGGGAGTCATTTTGTGTAGATGGAGTCCGATATCGTTGCCATTTTTGTGTCGACAAAAACTGATGCGGATGTCTAATAAGTTTTGGCGAACGAATATGTTCTGAATTTTTTTGCTCTGGCGGTTGCATGCATACCTCTCGAAAAAATATACAGTGTTATCGTATCTTCCTCTAACAACGTACCGTGCTTTCATAAATTAACATATGCCGCTCTAATGTACCAGGAGTACCTCTTTAGGTTAGCATCTCCTCATACGTCAGAGCGGTAGTGGCGTAAAATCAACTATTATCAAGTATCATCAATATCCGTTGACTTTTATCAAATTTAATGGTACAACTTAGAAAAGTACACTCTTTGGGACATTCTCTGATCTGTTTGATCCATAAAGGAGCAACGCTATGTCAACGACGATACCGGATACTGGCAGCAATACCACAAAAGAGAGCGCGGCAACGAAGCCAAACAAAGGTGGTCTGGAAGGAATTGTAGCCGCGGCAACCGCACTTAGTAAAGTAGAAGGCACGGTTGGTCGCCTGATCTATCACGGCTATAACATTCACGCCATCTGCCGTACAACAAGCTTTGAGGAGGTGGCCCACTTGCTCTGGTTTGGCCATCTACCTAATGTGCAGGAACTCAGTGATCTCAAGGCCCATCTTGCGGAGGCACGAACATTGCCGCCACAAGTTGCGCAACTCTTGCGCCTATTGCCTGCTACTACGGAGCCGATGGATGCTTTGCGCACGGCAGTTTCAGCCTGGGGCGCGCTGACTATCGAGGGCAAGGCAACGATTGAGCAGGCTATTGCCGTCACTGCACGGTTCCCCGTTTTCCTTGCCGCCTTTCATCGCTTCCGCACAGGTCAAGAGCCATTAGAGGCGCGTCCTGAGCTAGGTTATGCAGCTAACTACCTTTACCTGCTCACCGGGCAAGAGCCAAAAACTGAACATGTGCGCGCTTTGGATGCCTACCTTGTGCTACTGGCCGATCATGGTATGAATGCCTCAACCTTCACGGCCCGCGTGGTTGCTAGCACGGAGTCCGATATTGTCTCGGCTGTTGTCGCGGCATTGGGAGCATTGAAGGGGCCGCTGCACGGTGGCGCACCCTCAAAGGTGTTAGATATGCTGAACGCCATCGGCACTGTCGAGAATACCGAACCCTGGTTGCGCAATGCCCTGGCGCATGGTGACCGTTTGATGGGTTTTGGGCATCGCGTTTATAAGACGGAAGACCCGCGTGCCGAAGAATTGCGTGCGATGGCGCGCATCGCGGACCCGACCGGCTTTGTGCTGGCACGCCATGTGGAAGAGCGAGCGATTGCCTTGCTTGAAGCAGAGAAGCCTGGGCGTCGCCTCTACACCAATGTGGAGTTCTATTCCGCCGTCCTGCTGGCCTCGGTTGGCCTGCCCGGCGACCTCTTTACGCCAACTTTTGCTGCTAGTCGTGTTGTCGGTTGGACTGCACACATCCTCGAACAAACCAAGAATAATCGTCTGATTCGCCCAGAAGCCGACTATACCGGCCCCATGGATTTGCCCTTTGTGCCACTAAACGAGCGGTAAACCTCTCCCTTTGAAAATGTGATAGAGAGGATGAGCATAACACCCACAAGGGGCAATACCGCTTAAATAGGG
>DAICZM010000041.1 GCA_027311145.1 Ktedonobacterales bacterium | reverse complement strand
TATCGCGACCAAGCGTAATGACGGGTTTTTGTAGCCGAATGGTTTTATCTACCATTGGCCCACTAAGAAAGCGCACTGCGCTTTCCGTCATCGGGCGATTATCTACTTCCATGTGTACTCCCTGAAAGATATAGATAATGATTTCAGAACCGTTATAATCTAACAACCGTACAGTATTATCGCATATTTCACCTGAGTTGGCGAGAATTTGCAATCTGTTATGTAAGACGTTTAAGCATACCACTTGTAGCATAGAGATTTTTTGTAATGAGTTCTGTTGGCTGGCATGCGTGCAGGATAGCCTTGACACTTTCTTGTAAACTGAAGAAAATGATGTGTGACAGGAGATAAACAAGGAATACTCATGTATATAGCAGACCGACAGCGCAACCAACCCTATGTGGGGCAGGCAATAGGCCCGCTCTTCGAGCAATGGTATTTGCTGCATCATCGTATGGTGCGTATTGTGACGAACCACCCAGCTTTAGCTGAACAGGTGCGCTCTTTTCTGTACTATGCAGAATTGTTGGGTGAATATACGTATACTCGTCCCGATCAACTGCCTGTGACTATGCCAGAAGAGGTCTTCTGGCAAGCGGGGCAACGCTTGCACCGTCTCGTCGCGCTAACCTGTTATCTCTTTCAAACAAATCCCACTGAACCATTTCCGCCCTCGGTTGTGCCCGTGCGCATGGCTGAGGCACAATGGGAAGAGATTAGCGGTGTCAGTGGGCCGCGTCGCGCTCGTTGGAAAGTCGGAGAGCTGCGCTACCGTGAGTATGAGGCCTATCCGGGTGTCTCAAGCCGCATCTGTTCTGTTCTCAATTATGATGACTTGTGTGCCACTCTCTATCTCGAAGATGTGGCAGCCTGTGCTTCCTGGTTTACCATGCGCTTTGTGTTCTACATGGTTGTTGGCGCATTACTGGCATCAAACGGATACGAGGTTGTGCATGCGGGAGCCATTGCGCATCAAGAAGAGGGAGCCTTGATTGTTGGCACGCCGGGTAGCGGGAAAAGCACGCTCGTCTTCTCTTGTTTGCTGCTTGGTATGTCATTGCTGGCTGATGATGTGTTGTTTATTGCGAAAGACGACGGGCTGGTGCGGATGTACGCCTTTCCAGAAGATATTGGCATGCGAGCCGGAGCGATAGATTTGCTCACGCATGCGACGACGATGCCCGCATTGACGAAAGATGAGCGCGCTAAACGCTATTTGGCGGTGCAAGAGCATTTTCGTCAGCAAGTCATGGCTTCTTGCCCGGTGCGTGCCTTACTTTTTGTCGATGCAAAAAGTCGGGCTGAACATTTTCGCGTTGAGCCAATTTCGCAGGCACTGGCGGTATCGCTTCTGGTCAGAGAATATATCTCACACCAACGGCTACAAGAGGATGAAATACAAGAAGTGTTTGCTCTTTTTAGTGATATGGCGCAACAGGCGCGCTCGTATCGTCTCTGGCTCACGCCAAATACGCAAGAGAATGCTGAACAGGTGCGTCGTTTGCTTGCACAAGAGGCGTGAGCCGCTCTTTACATGCGTCCATAGCTGTTATAGAGATGCCAGTAGACACCATGCTGTTTCAGAAGTTCGTCATGTGTGCCATATTCGGCAATACATCCCTGGTCAATTACCACAATACAATCAGCATGGCGGATAGTGCTAAGACGATGAGCGATAATGAACGTCGTGCGGCCTTTGGTGAGTCGCTTCAGTGCCTGTTGGATCAGAGCTTCTGATTCATTATCGAGTGCGGACGATGGTTCATCCATAATCAAAATACTGGGTTGGCGGAGAAACATACGCGCAATCGAGAGACGTTGGCGTTGTCCATTCGAGAGACTCTGTCCGCGCTCCTTCAAAACCGTTTTGAAGCCGAGTGGTTGTGCGTCGATAAAGTCAAGGATATTGGCGTTGTGTGCGGCCTCACGTAATTCTGCCAGCGATACTTTGCGTAGCAAGCCAAAAGTCAGGTTCTCTTCTATCGTGCCGCTAAAAAGTGAATCGTCTTGTAAGATGACGCCAAACTGTTTGCGCAAGCTTTCGATTTTGAGATCGCGCAGATCGTGACCATCGATACTGATCTGTCCACTGTCAGGCTGATAAAAGCGCATGAGTAGATTGGCAATTGTCGTTTTGCCAGCACCGCTGCGCCCCACCAGGGCAATGGTTGTACCCGGGGCAACGGTGAGATTAATGTTATGCAGAACTTCGATGGTGGGCGTATAGGAGAACGTGACGTTTTCAAACGAAATTTGTCCATGCACTTGCTCAATCTCGATGCCTTTTTCTGCGTCTGCCTCAACAGGATGATTTAAGATTTCAAAAAGGCGGTCAATTGCCACTGTAGCTGCTTGGATTTGCTGATTAATGCCATTGAGCGTGGTCACGGGTGTGGAAAGTTCGCGCAAAATGAGTACGAAGGCAGCGAGTTGGCCGGCAGTCATTGCGCCTGTGAGTACGAGATAACCACCGAAGCTAAGAATGCCGATGACACTGATCGATTGTACAATGCCGATCACCAGATTTGCTTGCGACTGGAACATAGTGCGTTGAAAGGCAAGCTGGTTGCTCTGAATAACCAGTTTTTTAATCCTGCGCCCAAAGCGATGTTCGGCTGCCAGTGCTTTAACCGTCTTTAAGCCGGTCAGTCCCTCGTACATGGTTCCATTCATCACGGCATAGCTTTCGAGAACCTGGCGGCTCAAGTTGCGTGTGCGACGATTGAAATAGAGGCTGACACCGAAATAGAGAGGAGCTACGCCTATTACTGCCAACGTGAGCCGCCAGTCGGTGAGGAAGAGAACGACCGCATAGATCACTGTTAAAATGGTGTTGACGGCGACATCAATCAGCATTTGTAAAACGGTTTGCTGCGCAGTGGTGATCTCGTTCAGACGGCTCAATACCTGACCGGTACTGGTCAGCCCCTGATAAAAAGAAAGCGGTAGGCGCAGCATATGGCGATAAAAGCGAAAAATGATGAGGAGATTGGCGGAACGGCTAAGTGAACCGATCACATTACGGTTAAGAAAGCGCAAACTCTCTTCTAATAAAAAGACCAGCAATAGAAAAAGGAGTGACCAGAGGAAAAGCACGATGTTCTTATTGGGGAAGACCTGGTCAATCATCAAATGAAAAACGAAAGGCATGGGTAGTGCTGTCAGGCCGACACCAACCGTGAGCAGGAACGCGGCTGCGATTTGTTTGCGAAAGGGTGTCACAAATTGGCTGAATTGTTGCCAGTCGCGCCAACTCAGTCTTTTCTCTTCAATGCGGCGTTGTTTTTCCAGACGGCGCGCATCAGCGGTACTGGCGTAGATTAGTTTTTCTGCTGTGGCAGGCAGTGTATCGGCTGCTGACGTTACGGGCGTGGCAACATTGGCCATCCGTTGTGTTGGCAAGCCACTGATATCATCATCATCTGTTTTGGCTGGTGGTTTGATTGCGAAACGCTCAGCGGTGCTGCGCAGTGTGAAATGTAGCTCAGGGTGAGGTATGTGTGCTGGCGCGTTTGTCACATGTGACAGGCTCGGTGGCGTTTCCGGGTGACTGCGTGTACGTAGTTGCTCATGTTTTAGACGGGTTGGGCGTAGGGCCGGAATATGATGTGGTGGTGGTAATTGTTCTTTGTTCATAATGGCCTGCCTACCTGTACACTAAAGAATGGATCAGTTGTGGCAGATCGGGTTTGCCACGTGCAATCTCCACTTGATAGCCTGTTGATTGTGTCGCCAGGGCGGTGAGTAGCGAAAAAAGCTGTTCTTGTGCCGTGCGTGTTGTATGCTTGCTGCTGATACTGTGTTGAACGAGGCGTTGGAGCGTGGCCGCCTGGCCCAATCGCTGCACGAGATGGGTCGTATGATCGGTGAGTGTGGGGAAGAGCAAAATACGTGGTTGTGTTATCAGGCGCATTGCTCCTGGGCGTAGCTCCTCGATAGTACAATAGCGTTTGTCGCGCATGTCAGTGGGGAGTGCGTGTAGGAATGCAAGCCTGGGTAATAGGGCAAGAGAAGGCGTGCGTACAGCTATTTCTGGCAGAATGGCGTAGATAGAGAGCGTGCTGGGATGCTGTAGGCGAAGGAGGACGAGATCATCACCGAGCAATCCATAGTTTGTGCTGGCGCAACTCAGACTCAGTGTGGTTTTACCACTGCCAGAATCGCCGGGGATGAGGATGCCGCAGTCATCATGCCCAGGTGCAGTGAGCGCGGCAGCATGATAGGGAACAAAGTCATAGCTGCGTAGCAATTCTCCAAGCGCGAGCAGAAAGACGTAGCGGCGCAAAAATGTTGCTGTGTACTGTTCTGCCCGTTCAAGCTGTATGAAAGCAGTATGGTGCTGCGGATGCAAGACGCTCAGAATTTCACCGTTACATGCTGCCTGTGGAGCGTAGTGTTGATAAAGCGCGTTGCTGTCTACGTCAGTATAGAGTGATAGCTGTGTATTGGTGACCAGTTGCAGTGTATCGTGTTGCTGTGCCTGCGCTGGTAATCGCAGCGGAAAATACTCTCGCGAGTCATAGCAGGCGATATAACAGTGTAATACTCCATGGTGTTCATTGGTAGCAGGGAAACAGGCGAGGAGTGTGTGCAGAGCGGCCTGAATGGCTGGAGCATTGGTATGGCATACAATGTGTATGTCATGAAAAAAGTAGTGTGTGGTACAAAGCTCGGCATCACTCTGTTGGGTAGAACTGAACAGGTCAGCTAGAGCCATCGCTATATAGGGAGATGACATTAGCTGGCCGGGTCTGTTTGAACGTCGACAATCAAGTGATGGGAGCGTAAGTCACTGAGCAGTTGTTCGGCATCGATACGGGCATATGCTGGCTCGACTTCGTATTGCTCACACAGTGCGGTGACAATCTGATCAATGCTGACATTGCCTTCGAGCATTTTCCAGACAAAGGTTCCTACCTGATTTAAGTTATAAGAACACCCTTCCGTTGGGTCGAGCAGAACAGCTTCGCCGGCAAGTTCACGCCACAGCACGGCACTATTTCTTTGGATAAATTGATGGTGTTGTTGCATGGAGCCTGTACAACTTCCTCTCAAACGTTCAGGTGTTGATGTCCGCCTGAACACAATAATGATAAAGATACCAGCGATTGAGACTGCGTAGCAGACGTGAGCATGCCCGCAAGCACTGGCTAAGGACGGGTAACGTTTTATGTAAGTATAGCTGATAGCGCACGCTAGCGATAGCATACCCCCCCCAACGGGCTAGTGGGGTGTGCAGCAGTATGGTTTGTTTCTTGTTGTGTGCAGGACAGAGTGCGATGACCCGTCCGACGACAGTTTCTGCTTCAAGCCAACCTGCTTGGAGTGCCCCATCACCCGATTGCAGAAGGCGTATCGTCCCCTCTTGTTGCTCACAATGTAGCAAACGATGGACCAGCAAACCTTCGGGCGTGTCAAAAGCAATAATTTCGCCATAGCGTACATCATCGGCACGGGCTGGCACAATCTGGATCGTGTCATCTTTGTTGAACAAGGGCCGCATACTCGCGCTGGCAACCCGAAAGCCGAGCGGGTGTAAAGCAGAGGTGTGTACGTTTTGACGCAATGCCTGGATGGAGAGCGAGGCAAGCAGCATCTCGCGGGTGGTAGCAGACTCTGTGGGCATCAAGACTCCTAGACTAGATAAGAAGAGAACATACGAAGGCAAAAACTCGCTGGTATATTGTCTGACTTCGTATGTTCTCACGCTATGTGTATCACGGGAAGCCTATGAAAACTAATGCTTGCCGGCGTCTCCATCCACAGAGCAGCTCATGGAATGCTTGCTGTTGGTAACATGGCAACCGCGATGACCAGATGTTGCCAGGGCAGGTGGGAGGTCGCGCAGGCGATGAACCTCAAGTTTTGGTGCTTCGTAGCGCATACGTGTGGGTTTTTGTGTCACGGTCATGAGAAAAATCCTTTCATGGTGTGTACGCTATGCACCTGTGTGGATAACGAACACTTTGAGCGTTTTGAGAAGAATAAGACTATCAGAAAGTAGCGAACGGTTGTCGATATAGCGCATGTCGAGCAGGACGCGCTCGTCATACGAGATATGGTGGCGTCCACTGATTTGCCACAAGCCAGTGATGCCTGGCTTCACCGAGAGTCGCTTGCGGGCATACTCGCTAAAACGCGGTAGCTCACTAGGGTGAATAATGCGCGGTCCAACCAGCGACATCTGGCCTAAGAAGACGTTTACCAGTTGTGGTAATTCGTCGATGCTGGTTTTACGCAGAAACCTGCCAATGCGCGTGATGCGTGGATCACCAGCGAGTTTCATATTTCTTTGGAATTTACGGAGCAATTCAGGATTTTTTGCTAGATATTCATCGGCATTAGGGATCATGGTGCGGAACTTTAAGGCATAGAAGCGACGCCCCTGCATACCGATGATTTCACGAAAGTGAAGAACGGGACCACCGTCATCAAGTTTGATACAGAGTGCGACGATCAGGAAAAGCGGTAGTAATGCGATGATACCAAGAAGTGAGAAAGAAAAATCAATACATCGTTTTAAGAAAAAATACGATGTTGGTGGCTCATAGACAATTTCAGTGCTTGGTAGAGAACCCTGTCTGGCAATTTGAGGGGCCAGTGAGTTTTCAACATGTTTTGGTAGTGCGGTCATACGTTCCATTTAGTTCTCTCTCTGTTCAGAATTTTTTTACCTCTCTTCAACCCCTCCTGTTTTTGAAGTATAGCAGCCTGCTACTGAGATATTAGTGGTGAAGGGGTTAAGAAATGATTGTAAATGTTTCGATGCGGTTGAGATTTTGCTGCATGGAACTTTTTTACCGTTGTGTAGCATTACTCCCACCGCTTGTTATGGCCTTTGCTAACGCGCACGAGTGCGCTTGCATCAAAAAATACGTTAGCCACAGTTACGCCATATCTATAAGTTCTTAGAGTGAGCTAGCCGAAAATTTGTAGTACTTTGCTACCCTAGCAGATATGTATTGTGTGCATGGTGTATAAGGTGTAGTGGTATAGTTAAGAAAAAGTCCTTTTATGTCAGTCAATCAATCTCGATAAGGAATAGATGATGCATATTTTGTTTGTCACTCCCTACGTGCCTTCGCGTATTCGCGTGCGCCCTTTTCATTTTATTCGTATGTTAGCCAGAGAGCATACGATTTCGCTGGTTGGGCTTGTCTGTGATGAGTATGAGCGTGCCCTGGCGGATGAAGTGCGCGAATATTGTGCTTCCGTCGAGCTTGTGACGCTTCCTAAGTGGCACGCGTATGCAAACTGTCTTCAAGCCCTGCCAACAACGACTCCATTGCGCGTGGCGTATTATCGCTCGGCTCAACTGGTACAGCGTATGCGGCAGGTAATTGAGCAGCAGCATATTGATGTTGTGCATGGCGAATTGATTAAAACTGTTCCAGCCTTGCGTCAATTACGTAAGCAGCAGCGTGTTCCACTGGTCTATGATGCTGTCGATTGTATCTCATCGTATTTGGAGCAACAGTGGCGTTCGGCAAAGCATCCGCTACAGAAAACATTCATTTATACTGAATTGAAGAAAATGCAGCAATATGAACCACATGTCCTCTCACAGTTTGATCAGGTGATAATCACTTCTGAATATGATCGTCGTTATTTACTACGTGCGGGTTTGTCTGAAGATCGTGTCCATGTTGTGCCAAACGGGGTAGATACCGAATATTTCACCCCCCCAATTGGGTCACGTGAGGCCGATTCGCTTGTCTTTTGTGCAAAAATGGACTATTATCCAAACGCACAAGCGATGCTCTATTTCTGTCAGGAAATATTGCCGCGCATTTGGGCGCATCGTCCGCAGGTGCGTTTGACTATTGTTGGTAATAATCCGCCGCCCGCCATACAGGCATTGAGTGTGGACAAGCGTATTCATGTCACAGGCTATGTACCAGATATTCGCCCATATTTGAGCAAGGCAAGTCTGGCCTTGGCTCCACTCCAGGTTGCGGCGGGCATGCAAAACAAAGTTTTAGAGGCGTTAGCAGCCGCAACTCCTCTAGTGGCGACTCCGGCTGCCTGTCGTGCGCTTCAACTGGAAGACGGGCGTCATCTGTTGATTGCTGATGGCGTACAACCGTATGCGGATGCGGTCTTGCGTTTACTGGCTGATCCACAGACGGCCCAACGTTTGGGAGAGCATGGGCGACATTATGTCGAGGAACGGCATAGTTGGTTGCAGTCGGTCAAGGACCTGAGCTATCTGTACCAGCAAGCAAGTCAGGCCTATCCGCACCCATTGACCCACGAAACGCTCTTGGGCCACTCGTCTTAGTGTAGTGATGAAGGGAATGGCCGATAAAAGAGAGCATATGGGAAGTGCGGTGATGCTCAGATGAGAAAGAAGAGCTAGCGAAAGGATAATTGGTTCTCGTCTTTGGTGTCTATCTGCTATGCTGTATCTATACGAGGCTTTTTCTTTAACTTTAAGAAGCTGAAGAGTGTTGAAGAATATCTTTGCTCTCTTTGTGCGATGACTATATTTTTACGACACGTTAGACTATCCGACCGATTGCGGCGGAGGTTACGTCAATGAGGAAAGTAGATACACCGATGAAAGTGCTTGTGCGTTCTCTTGTGCGTTGGTTCTGGTTATTGATTTTGAGCATTGTCATTGGCTTTATAGTGGGAAGCGTGGTCAAAGTTCTGGTTCCGGCTACCTATCAATCTGTTGCCTATGTTCAACTCAGTACGCAGGCTCGTACATCACAGGCGCAAATTATTCAGCCGATAGCTGTTTATGCAACGGATGTAACCTCTGATGCGGTACTCAACCCCGTACTATCTCGATATCCACAAATTGATCGCACGAATTTTATTGCAAAACAGCTTGTTGTGACGTATGATGCTCCTTCACAAACAGTTCAGATACAGGTAACCGTCCCAGGGGCCAAAATTTCAGCGGCTATGGCAAATCAGCTCGCGCAATTGTTAGTGGCGCAGCAAAATGCAGCGATTCAGGCTCAATATACGAAGGCGTTGCAGCTTCTGAATGCCCGTATTGCTGATGAACAGAAACAGATTAATCTCTTGAGCCAGCAGTATGACAATACGCCACCTACCAGCACTAATGTGCTGACGCAATTAGATAACCAGATTCAGCAAGAACGCACCTTGCAGAACAATGATATTGCGACGCAACAGGCATTGACAACCGAGCAAGCTCTGTATGGTAGCCCCCTTTCAATCGTGCGTTCAGCAACGGTGGCGACCAAGCCATCATCAATTATTGGTCTTATTCCAATTACTTCCGTCATGGTTGTGGTGTTTCTCGTACTTGGTATTGTCGTCGTCGCGATCATTGAGCAAAGCGCAGGACGCATCAACGAAGCGTATGGATTACAAGAGAAACTCGCTGTTCCGGTGCTAGGCACGTTGCGTTGGACAACGCCTGTTGCGTTGCAGGCTCTTTCTGCTGCGCAGACGCCATATGCAGAAGATTGTCGGATGATGCTAGCGGATGTCCTCTTTCAGGCAGAGACGGAGCATATCCACACTATCGCTTTGACGGGCACGCGCTCAGGGGCTGGAACCAGCACCATCGCGGCAGAGCTGGCCTTGTTGCTGTCTCAAAGCCAACGGCAAGTTTTGTTAATTGACGCCAATATGTATCAACCGAGTATTCATACGTTGGTTAGTGTACCGAATGAGGCTGGGCTGGCCAAAATGTTGGAAGAGGCGCGTACTGTACGCGTGAATAGTCTGGGTATTGCCAATCATAGTAGTGTTGATCTGGCTGATCGTATGATGTTAGATAATTTTATTTGTCCTACCCCTTTTCCGGGTCTCTACTTTCTCCCAGCGG
This sequence comes from Ktedonobacterales bacterium, assembly GCA_027311145.1. Taxonomy (GTDB): domain Bacteria; phylum Chloroflexota; class Ktedonobacteria; order Ktedonobacterales; family Ktedonobacteraceae; genus DTNP01. Next base: position 7,201 of record DAICZM010000041.1, on the reverse strand, counting down.
GCAAGCCAAGAACGAGTCCGAGTGATCTGGTAAATATGCCGGAGATGGGACAATTTCTCAAGTGGGCCTCCCATCCCGTTGACTTTATTATTATTGATTGCCCCTCACTTGAGCATAGTGAAGCTCATGTCTTGGGAGCATTGAGTGATCAGACGATGATTGTGATCGATGCAACCAAAGATCGCTTAAAATTTGTCGCGAATAGCAAAAATGATCTGATGAATGCGGGCGTCAAGTTGTCAGGTGTGATTGTCAATAAACTGGGACGATGGATATAAACGACGAATGACGATGCAAAGACCTTCTGAAACAGCAGTTTTGCCTGCTGTTGAATCGGTACTACGTTTCATGTACGGGGATATCCAGTCTGTGCTACGTACAATGAAATTGGAAAATAGGGCGGCCCTTTTGCAGGGCTGTCTGCCTTTGCTGTTGCACGAAATTCCGGCAGACACGCTCAGGCAATGGCTTGGCGAGCAACGCTATGGGGCATTGCGAGCCTACCAACGTGCTATGAGTGTATTGAACCTCTGGAATATGATTGAGCTAGAGCAGTTACTGACCGTGTTGGCAGTGGAGCAGATTCCTATCATGCTGATGAAGGGTGTAGACCTGGCGACGAGTATTTATCCTCAGTCCGACTTGCGCTACTTTGATGATATTGATGTGATGGTGCATCCTAAAGACGTGGCACGTGTCGTTGCTGTGTTAGAGCAACAGGGCTATGCTTATCACCAGGAATATCGTTTTGAAGCTATTTCTACACAACGAGTTGGTTTTGTATATGCGAAGCCGGTTGCCGCAGGTCATATCGTTTTTGAGATACATACCGCTCCACATGTCAACGAGTTTGGCATTACATTTGATGTGGCAAGCCTTTGGCAGCATGCGAGGCCGTTGAGCATCAATGGTCTACCCGCATTGGGTATGGGCCTGGAAGATTTGTTGCTCTATCTCTGCTGGCATTATCGTTCACATACCTTTGAGCGTCTGATCTGGCTTTATGATATTGCGGTCTTGCTACGGATCGCTGGAAAAACGCTGGACTGGGACCTGCTGATGCAGCGTGCTACGCACCTGAAACTACGCGCAACGCTTAGCTATGTTTTACGTTGGTGTGAGCAGTTATTCCAGGTTGCTGTGCCTGCGGCTGCAAGCTGTATGCAGGAGACCTCACCATTGCTTGTACGCGCTTGTATTGCGCGCTGGCTCGGCACTGATACCACACAAGTACTGCGGCGCAAGGCGTCGCGTGAGCGAAAGCTCTTGCAATACTTGTTGGTGGATGATCTGTGGATGCTTGGGCTGGTGATGTGGCATGCAGTTTTTCCGACTCCGACGCATTTAGGACGCCGCTATATGGAGCATTCTCCCCTGCCCTTGCGCTTGTTTTGGGTCTATTATTTTGTGCATCCGTTTTTTGCGCTCTGGGAAGCGGTCACAACGTTTCGTCAGCGGAACGTCGTGACGCGCTAACCTTTCATGTGAGCGTGCCTGCTTAGTCTGCTCAAGATGGCAGAGAAGAGAGCGGTGTATTTACCTGCTGTTCTTGCTCTGTTGTAGCTGTTGACGTAGTAGCAGTGAGCGATTTTTCCCAGTTGGGAACATTGAGAACCAAGCCCAGGAGGATCCAGCGGTAAGATTCCTCGACGAAAGCGGCTGTCCCTCCCCCGTTGGCTGCTGAAGGAATGAAGGACGAAGTAAAAAAGCCGCCAAAGATAATCGAAACAAAATAGCCGAGGTAGGTGAGGGCGAGTGCCTTACCAAGCCCTGTTTTGGCTTGACGAAAGATTTTGAAACATATCCAGCCAACGGCCCCCATAATCCATAAAAGCGTGATGAGGCCTTGAAGGCCCATTTCGGCCAGCACTTGCAGGTATTGGTTATGGGCGATACCGACGATGTCTAGGCCATAGGTATCATCGAAGAATTGATAGTTACCGGCACCCGTGCCCATGATAGGGGCATGATACCACCAGATATTAATTGCGTCTTGCCAAATTTTCAGGCGGTCTGAACCATAGGTTTTTGAGGGGTTAAAGAAATCTGAAACCCCTTGGATCAGAATAATGAAAATCGGCACAATCAGGCAGATGACCAGAATTTTCCAGTTGCGTGTATAGATGACGACCATGGTGAGGAAGGCAAGAAAGAGACCAATCCACGACTCACGCCCAAACGTCATAATGACACCGAGGCTAAAAATAGCAGTAAGTATGCCCCAAATGATGCGTGGGGTTGTTTTGGTGGCATAGAGAGCTTGCCCCAGCGCAATACAGGCGAAAAGGACAAGGAGTGTGCCCAGTGCGCTTGACACAGAGCCAAAGACCTGTGGGCGTTTCACTCCTAAAATCACTTCTTGCGAATAGAGGCCCAGCTGGGCTGCAAATATTGTTCCTAGTGCGTAAAGTGACCCAATGATGGCATAGGCAATCAGAACCCAGCGCACGTGTTGTTCGGTACGCACAATCCCCGGGATCACGACGAGAAAGAGTGGCAATCCGATCAGTAGCATCAGTTCGGCGGCATTGACGACGTAGAGAGAAGTATTGGAGTGTGGAAATGCATACACGACCAGTGGATCGGGGAAAAAATGAGCATAGACGATTGAGACGGTTCCGATGATAATAAATGCCAGCAGTGGCGTCATTAGGGCGGGGGTGAGTAAGGGCTGACCTGATTTACGGTTTGGGAGAACTTTGAGTAGTAGCCAGATCAGTGTGACCAGGAAAAACATCATATTCCCGATATAGAGACGCGAGAGGATGCCTGAGCTACCCAGAGAAAGCGCAACACTTGGTCCAGCAACCAACAGGTAAAGTGGTAGCACGATTTCAGAGCGCACGAAAAAGAGGACCACCAGATTAATCACAATGGCTCCAATCAGGCCAATGGCTGGAAAGAGCAGTGGTTGTGCCATCAAAACGGCCAGGCCGACGGAAAGAAGCAGGTAAAAAACTAGCGTAATAGGAATAGAGGCGGGGGGTAGATTAAGACGGCTCAACAGTGCAAACCTGCGTCTTCCCTTTTCGCGTGGAATATGTGACTGCATGGTATCCCTTTCGTGAAATTTATTCTACTGCTTCCGCGTGTGTACGGTTGAGTACCAGCGCGGATGAGAGGCTAATGGTGGATAAGAGATTGCGTGCTTCAATGATGGTGCTGGTTTGGCTGTGCTGAGCATCAACGACCAGCAGTGTCATATCAGAGATTTGGGCCAGATTGGCTGCATTGGCGTCACTGAGAAACGAAGGGCCATCAAAAATAACAAGATCGACTTGATTGAAGAGCTTCTCAGGCAAACGTTGCAGGACATCGATAGGCAATGCTTCTGTTAATTTGTCCGTCGTATTCTGCGTGTTTCCTATGGAGAGCAGACTGATTTTTGCGTAAGGCGTGCGCATCGCAGGCAGAATCACTTCATGGCCAGCATCTAGCGTGGGCAGAATGTCGAGCAAGCCTTTGGTATTGGGGAGTTGAAACCAGGTATGCAAGACTGGGTTCTGTGGATTGGCATCTACCAGTAAGGTGCGCAGTCCACTTTGTGAGGCGGCTAAGGCGAGGCCAAAGGCAACAGTACTTTTGCCTTCGTGGTCGCGTGCGCTTGTCACTGTGATGGTCTGTAGGGGGCGTTCGTGTTCACTGGCCTGATAGCGCAGATGGCGGAAAAGGGCCGTGCAGGGCGAAGCCGCTTTTAAAACCTGAAGACGCCGATAACGCATCCCGGCCAAGCGTGGAATAATACCAATAATATCTGGCAAAATCACTTCGCGTTTCTTCCCGCTCAATGGGAGCTGCGTGGAGAAATTGTTTGCCAACATGACGCCACCTAAACCCATCAGTAAGCCAATTAGCGGAGAGAGGAGCAGACGCTGTGCCTGTGTGGGCGTAGTCGTAGTCACTGTAATGATCGCTGGTACACTACTGAGTAACTTGAGAACGCCATTGTTGCCCAATACCGATTGATCGATGGCAAAAAGATGTTGGCTGACCGCCTGGACCCGTTGCAGCGTTTCCTGGTACAAGCTTTCGTCCTCCGTATATACATAGGTAGATTGCAAGTGAGCGGCTGCTAATAGTTGTAGTTGCACTGCGGCAGTCTGCGCATCTAGTTTACTTTGTGCCAGCTCGCTTGTCAGTGCGGTGGTTAGTTGCTCTGCCAGTTTGGTGCGTTTGCTCTCAATCTCTTTGACGGCTGCGTTAAAGACGGCATTCGCCAGTTTGGTTGCATCCTGGATGGTTGTTCCGGCGGCTCCAAGCTGAACAATCGCAGTGCCGGCAACGGGTACAGCACTGACAAGTGGTTGTAGATCGCTCACACTGGCCCCGGGATACTGAGGGAGTATCAAGCCGAGCGTGGCGGGACTCATGAAAAGTCCTGCATAGAATGTGGTGGAGTTCGCCAGTCCAACTGCTGTATTTTGGCCTGCGGGCAGAATCACTTGTACTTGGAGCGAGGCCTGATAGCTGGGTGGTAATGGGATATCGGGTAAGAACAGGGTAACGCCCGTCGTAACGATGGTCGTTAATTGCCAGAAACCAACCCCAACGTAATAAAAATTGTGTATATGTTGACCTGTTTCGTAGCCAGTGCTGCTGACTAGAAATTGCATTACTCATGACGCATTGCCATTCTTTTCCCTTTTTGCCTTGCTTAAGCGCATAGAAGAGCTACTCTCTCTAGCATACACCGCTTTTCAAAGAGAGAGCATAAACTGTTCTCTGCTATGGTACAAGTTTGCTATAGAGGGATATCTATACAGCGTTTGCACCTTCTTTACCAGATCATAACCGGTTATCTCTACCCGAGCTCTCTTTTCCCCTTTAGAATGTGAGCAGAAAGCGGAAATATGTGTCTTTCAATCGACGCATCGCTTTGGTTAGATTATTTGAGGGGGAAAACGCTCATGTCTCATATGGCAAGGCGTGCTATGGTTGCACTGGCAGCACTGACTCTGATTGGCATCGTGGGATATTTCACCTTTACCAATCTGGGCTTATTGCCTAGTTATGCTGCTCATAGCCACACGCAGGTATCGCAGGCTACCACCGGTGACTGGACCATGTTTCAAGGCGACTTGGGGCGTAGCGGCTATAATGCTGCTGAAACAACCATTACGGCTGCGACCGCAGCTAAGTTGAAGCTCCACTGGTCGCTTAAGGCGGGCGGTAGTATTTCTACGCAGGTCATTGAAGCCAATAGCATGCTCTATTGGGGTTCATGGGATGGCCTTGAGCATGCGACGAATCTGTCTGGGCAAAATGTATGGACAGCCAATCTAGGGCAAACAATTGATAGCTCGTGCGCTCCGCCAACTGTTGGTGTTGCCAGTACGGCGACGGTCTCGTCGATTACACTCAACGGTATTTCCACGCCTGTTGTGTTTGTTGGTGGTGGCAATAGCCAACTTTATGCACTCAATGCTACAACGGGTGCAATCATCTGGCAAACACCATTGGGAACGCAACCTTCACATTTTCTGTGGAGTTCTCCGCTGGTCTACAATGGCAATATCTATGAAGGTGTCTCATCCTTTGGTGACTGCCCCTTAGTCACTGGTGAAATGGTGATGCTCAATGCCACAACGGGAACGATTGAACACACTTTCGCTACCATGCCCGGTACTTGTAAAGGGGCTGGTGTGTGGGACTCGCCTACGATAGATACTGCGGCGGGAACGCTCTACTTTGGCACCTCAAACGCTGGCTCCTGCTCGAAGCCGGGTCAATACTTTTGGTCACTGATCGAGGTCAATCTGGCGGACCTCTCGCTCGTCCATTTTTGGCAATTGCCGCTCGCTGATCGCCATACTAATAGCGATTTTGGCCTGGCGGCTCCGATGCTCTTTACCGCAACGATCAATGGCAGTGTGCATAATATGCTTGGTTTGCCGAACCAGAATGGCAAATATTATGTCCTTGATCGGGCTGATATCAGTCAAGGGCCGCTCTGGGAAATACAATTGGCAACCCCTGGCCGTGGCAGTATCTCATCGAGCGCATGGGATGGCACTGCGGTTTATGCGGCAGGGACCGATACTACTATTAACGGCGTACTCTGTCAGGCCAGTGTGCGTGCACTTAATCCCGCCACTGGGGCGATTATCTGGCAAACCTGCTGGACTGCCGGACGAGCGTTAAATGCCGTTATTGCTGTCCCAGGCCTTGTGGTTGTGGGTCAAGGTAGCTATTTAAATGTCTTGGATGCCACATCGGGCCAGGTACTGTTTCGCTATAAGGATACCAATAAAGCTGCCATCTTCTACGGCGCACCTGTCATCTCCAACGGCATTTTATATGCTGGCAACGAAGATGGTACATTGTTCGCTTTTGGATTGTGAAAATAAAACGGCAGTGATACAAGCTGCTCTCTAGGAAGTGTTCTCAATGGAGAAAAAACTTTTGCGTGTTGGCATTGATCTCACGGGCATTTGGCGGCGCCCAACAGGCATTTTTCGCTACGCTGCCGAGCTGGCGAAAAGTTTATTGCTACTCAATGAGAATGCTGTTCCTGGTGAGCAGCCTGTACGCTATGTTCTCTTCTTTGCGCGCGAAGTCCACCCAGATTTTCGCGCACAAAGCAATACCTTCGAAGCAGTGATCTGTCCGACTACCAACGAACTGCTGATTAAGCAATGCTGGTTTCCTGTGGTGTTGCCCTTGCTGCATCTGGATGTGATGCATTATCCCTCATTCCCACCACCGTTTGTGCAACCCTTTGGTCCCCGCACCATCATGACACTGCACGATGCTGGCCCCTGGCGGTATGCGGAAGCGTTAACGTTGCATGGGCGGCTCTATTTTCGGACTTTACTCACACGTGGGTTGCGTAGTTGTGTGCGCGTGATAATGGTCTCTGAACATGCGCGCTCGGAGATTGGTCTCTTGTTGGGCAAGCAGTTTTTCCCAAAAATGTGTGTCGTGCCAGAAGCTGCCCAGCCTGCTTTTGCCGTGCCATGTAGTGAAGCATTCAAACAGCAGGTACGCACAAGCTATGCGTTACCTGCGTGCTATCTGCTGACAGTCGCAACGGTTGAGCCGCGCAAAAATCTCGTCACATTGCTGAAAGCATACCATCAACTGGTAGCAATACTGGGTGATGCTTGCCCTCCACTGGTGATTGTTGGGCGCAAGGGCTGGAATTTTGACGATATTCTAAGCTATATGGAAGATTTGCGCTCCCATGTGCTATTCCCTGGCC
>DAICZM010000419.1 GCA_027311145.1 Ktedonobacterales bacterium | reverse complement strand
CATATATCACATACTCTGCTTTCTCTGAGCCTTGCTTCCAAGCCATTTCTCTCTTAGACGGCATCATACAAAAAAAGTCACCGCACAGAGATGCATGGAGTGGCCTATCAACCTTCAAGTGTTACGGGTTTCACACAGAGAGGCCATCCAATGTTTGAGAAACTATCACCGTATTGCGTGACTATGCCGTGATATATAAGATATATACTTGTGAGGAAACGCCATTATCAGACAAGAAAACAAGAGGAACACGCAGATGAACAATCGAGAAGCACAAAACGGACAAGCCCAATTGCCCCAGTTTGAGTTTTCAGCGATGTTCGCCGCACTAGCTCAAGCTGAAGCATTCTCCTTATTCGCGGCCGATTATACGCCGATTACCACCGTTCAGACACATGCATCGGCAGTTATTCTGACACCACAGTATGTCTATAAATTGAAAAAGCCCAAGAATTTCGGCTTTTTTGACTACTCAACACCTGCTCTACGCCGCCATTTCTGCATACAAGAGACACTGGTGAACCAACCTCTTGCGGCATCTGTCTATCTCGGCGTTGCTCCCATTCTCTTGCGCGCCAATGGCCATCTGCTCTTTGGCCCCACTTTTCCACCCGATAGCGTGCCACTCCCAGAAACGCTACTGACAGTGGCTTTAGGTGACGAGGTTGCTCGTGTGATTGATTACGCAGTCGTGATGGTGCGTTTAGCACATGAAGCAACACTAGAGAGACGCGTCTATAGTCATGCGGCCACACCTGTACAGCTTGCCGATGTGGCACAGGTCGTTGCACAGTTCCATGCAAGTAGAGCAAGCAGCGAACAAAACGCGCATTTTGGCAGTTTGACCGTTATTCGTGCCAATTGGGTAGAGAATTTCGCGCAGATGCAACCTTACATTGGGCGCACACTGGACGAACAAACGTACACACAACTGATGACCTATACCCACGCTTTTATGGACGGCTATCGCAGGCTATTCGAGAGCAGAGTGCGTGAAGGCCATATTCGCGATTGTCACGGCGATCTGCGCCTCCAACATGTCTATCTGCTTGATCAAAAAATCGTGATACTCGATGCGATCGAATTTAATGAGCGTTTTCGCTATGGAGATGTGGCCGGAGAAATAGCGTTTCTGGCGATGGAACTGGAAGCAGCTCAACGCCATGACCTCGCGAGAGCCTTTGTCGCAAGCTATATTACCACAACAAATGATGCGGCATTGTGCGAACTACTACCTTTCTATCTCTGCTATCGAGCATGTGTGCGCGGCAAAGTCGCCTCATTTCAGCTCGACGAACAGGAAATTCCACACGCACAACGCGAACAGGCAAAACAAGTCGCAAATGCGCTATTTACGCTAGCAGCGCGTTTTGCTAGTGGACCCACTCGTCCACAACTGCTACTGATTGGGGGTTTGATGGGAACAGGCAAAAGCACCCTGGCCCAGGCACTTCACGAGGCGACGGGCTATGCCTTGCTCTCCTCTGATGCTACACGCAAGCAGCTTGCCCAGATCGAAGCCAGTCAGCCCTTGCCCGAATTATTTGGACAAGGGCTATACAGTACGGACTGGTCAGCACGCACTTACCAGATGCTACGCGCTACTGCCAGTCAATTATTACATGCGGGACACTCCGTTATCGTAGACGCCTCACATATGCGCCGCGCCGACCGCCTGTCTTTCGCTGATATAGCGCAGGAAGAGCATACTCAGGCAACATTCCTCGAATGCTCCTGTTCTAGCCAGACCGCTCAGGCCCGTCTGGCGCGCCGCTGGCAGCAACGCATCGAAGCCGCATCACGCCAAGAAGGATTGACACAGGCATCTGATGGACGACCAGCACTATATCAAGACCAGAAACAACGCTGGGAGGCATTTCAGGCAGAGCAAGAACCATCCATACGCTACCTGAGCATTGATACGGAGCAAGAAGCCGTTTCCACGCGACAACGGGCACTCGACGCGCTCGGTCTGAGTTTTCTATGCTGATCGCGTCGTAAGCATCTGCTGCAAACGTTCGATAGTGGTCGGGCTTGTGCCACAGCAACCACCAATGAGATGCGCGCCATCCCGTATCCATTGGCGCGCATGCTCGACATACTGTTCTATCCGCTCATCCTCGACAAATTCCCAGCCCTGCTCGTCGCTCGGCATGCCATCGCCCTGCGCATAGACACTGATCGGCTCCCGCGCAATGCCTCTCAGCATGCGCACAGTCGTTGTCGCGACCTCAGGTGAGACACAATTGACACCAACAAACAGCGGCTCATAACGCTCCACCGCGGCTACAGCCTGCGCCAGCGTCTCACCACCAAGCAGATTGCCATGCGCATCCACACAAAAACTGACAGCAAAGGGCACTTGATACTTTACAGCAGCTTGCACGGCAGCGAGTGTTTCGCGCACGGTAATCATCGTCTCGAGCAAAAGAAAATCAACGCCGCCATCTTTCAGGTTATGGGCATATCTATCATGTTGGAGCATGAGGTTTTCTTCGGTCGGCGTGAGTTCGGGCGAATAGCAATCCTCCAGAGGAGCCATCGAGCCAGCCACATAGACGGTATAGGCAGGCTTGACCTGCTCAATAGCTTGATGCGCCAGTTGGCAGGCCAGCAGCGTACATTCACGTACTTTGGCCGCAAGATCACGCTTTGCAAAAACCCAGTCCGTTGTGCGAAATGTATTCGTAATCAGAATCTCTGCTCCCGCCCGCACATAATCTTCATGGATACGTTGCACCGTCTCTGCATGAGTCAGCAATGCTTCAGCTGACCAGAGTGGGAGGGTCGTAGAGACACCGCGCCGTAAGATTTCCGTGCCCATCGCCCCATCCATCAATATGGGGGTCTGCTGCTGCAAACGGCTTTGAAATAGACAGTGGGACTGCATACGTTGTTGCTCTCCTCTGCATGAAATATCGAGCGTTTTCTGTAAAAGAAACAAGAGCATGCACAGCGATATTCCCGACAGCAAGAAGAGCGTACCTCTTTGACAATGGGCACGCTCTTCTTGCTATGTCTATTTAGCGCACAGTAACCATAGTCTCTGTGGGAGTTTTAACAAGCTCTCTTTTCTCAAGCTGGCTCCCTACAGCATGGACAACAAGCAAAGGGAGTTTTGTGGCATCCAAGATATGTTCTGTGACACTGCCCAGGCGCAAACGATCGAGGCCACTACGCCCGTGTGTGGCAACTGCGATGAAATCGTAACCATCATCTGAGTCAATATCCCCACCGAGTTCAGCTGTTTCAACAATAGCCTCCGCCACATCCTCGCTGACCACGATAGACCAGGCAACAGCCACACCCGCATTCATAGCACTCTGGACTAACACTTGTTCTGCAACATGACTCAGATAAGTTGCCGTTTCCTGCAAGACATGCCTTCTGGCCGCAAGGTCTTGATGAGCAATAGGGGCATCATGTGGAGGAAGCGGCACAACCTCAGTCAGCATGATCTCACCGGGAACCCGTTCGCTCAGTGCAGCAACAAACTGTACAGTTGGCTTGAGGACCTGGGTGGCAAACGACGAACCATCCAGCGCGACCAGCGCACGCACAGGACGATTTTCCTCAACCGCTAAAGTTTCACCTTCGCGCAAGACCAGCACAGGGATAGTACTATGGCGAATGATTTGTTGGGCCACACTCCCTAATGCCCATCGTTTGAAGCCTGTATGGCCATGGCTGCATAGCACAATCAAATCATTCGCATGCTGTTGCGCATACACAACGATCACCTGCGCGGGAATACCTGCGACGATCTCCATTGCGGTCTTGACACCACGCAAGGATTCACTCTGCGCGACACGTGCCAAATAGAGCTTGGCTCCCGCTACGTCAGCCTCGATCATTGACTCAGTAAAAGTAAGGGACTGCGCCAGATAGGGACCATACTCATATCTAAGGTTTGGGACATAGAGAAGTGTAACCGTGCCGCCACTGGCACGAGCTAAACGTGCAGCAGCGGGTAATGCCTGTTCTGCGCGCTGAGAGCCATCTAATGGAACCAGAATATGCTGAAACATCGCTTTATTCCCTTCCTCACAAGTAAGAGAACCCGGATCATTCGTCCTATTGCCATCGTGTATGCTCATACCATACCTGTTTCTTCTCACAACACACTTACAGATCGCACACACAATGTCACATGGCGATCACAAATTAACCCCTATGTATAACACCCACGAAATGTAGTGACACCCCTCGTGGGTGTCATGCCATCATCGTCATCTCGCCTGCCATCATCGTCATCTCACCTGCCATCATCGTCTGCTATCACGAGAATCACCACTGACGGGCATAACAAGAGATAACGTGATGAACCTGTGAGTGATACATGACACTTTTTGATGTAATCGTGACACGCAGTTGCTACGCTAAAGAAAAG
>DAICZM010000418.1 GCA_027311145.1 Ktedonobacterales bacterium | reverse complement strand
TCGCTATACTGCTCCTTGTTGCGCCCTACTGTCCACAAACCTACGCCAGCGGCGCGGCGCAGCGTGGGATGGCTCTCGCCATTATTGAGGTAGCCAGCCATGATATCAACTACGCGCTCATCGCCTGTTTGTCCCAAGCCGTTGAAGATGCCGCGCTGGACGATATTCATCCACGATGGGCGCGCAATCAGTTTCGCGAGCAGGTCAAGACTGCCCTCTGTGCGCGTGTGGCCCAGAGCGGTGGCGGCGGCAGACTCGACGTGGTAGCTGACATCGCCCTGCTCAAGCAATGCGCTTAGGGCCTGCGCGGAGCGTTGCGCCAGTTCTGCCTGCTGCGGAGCCTGGAATTTGCCTAACGCACTGGCAATCGCGGCCCGTACCCGTGACCACTGGTGTGGATCAAGCGTTTGCAAGGCTTCGATCAAGACCTTTTGTGCTTGCTCATTCCCACGTTTGCCTAATGCCGAGGCAACGCTTGCGCGCACCCCCCAGAATTGATCACTAGTGAGGGCTGTGACCAAGGCGTCAAAGCTCTCTGGATCGTCCTTCTCGCCTAACGCCTCGGCTGCCTCGATACGTCCCAGAATATCGCGATCATTGGCAAGCTGATAGCGCAACATTTTGGTGGAACGCTCAAACTTGAGTGTCTTGAGCAGCCAGCCGTCAGGATCAATGCGCACCATCAGCGGCTCGCGTTCAAGCGGCAGATAGAAGCTCTGCTCAACCTGTCCATCTTCACCGAGCGTGATGCGCATGGGAATGGTGCGTGTTTCGGTTGCTTGTTCATCATCAGAGGTAGCGACAGTAAATGTGATATCGAGCGGCGTAACAAAACAGGGTGTGAGATCATCAATTTTTTGCCCCTGTTTGACTTTGACCTTTACCAGTTTATGCTCGCTATCCCAACTAGAGCTGACTTCAAGGGCAGGATAGCCTCCGCTATAGACCCATTGCTGGAAGAACTGCGCGAGGCTGCGGCCCGTGACCTCTTCAAGTGTGCGTTCAAGATCGGCGGTAATCACCTCTTTTTCGCGATAGCGACGCAGGTAGGCATTGATACCGCGTTTGAACGCAGCTTCACCAAGCTGATGGCGCAGCATATGTAGGACCCAACCGCCTTTATTGTACATGTGTCCATCGAACAACTCAAAGCCGTCGTCGTGGTAGATATGATAGACAATTGGGCGGCGATATTGGTTATCCTCGCCAAGATAGCCACCTTTGAGGTTAAGCATTGAGTACTTAAACTCGTCTTGTCCCTTGTCGTGTTCGCCCCATAGCTCTTCAAAGTAGGTGGCAAAACCCTCGTTGAGCCAGCCGTTGGACCAGTCGCGGCAGGTTACAAGATCGCCGAACCACTGGTGAGCTAGCTCGTGGGCAACGACGGAAACGACATCTGAGTCGAGGGCAGCGCGCTGGTCGGGCAGCAGCGAAAAGCTATGGGTGGTTGCTGTTGTATGCTCCATCGCCCCTGTGTAGAGTTCAACGACGGTCTGGGCATACTTGTCATAGGGATACTCGACGCCCGTAAACTCGGAGAAGAAGCGCATCATGGCTGGCGTTTTGCCCATCAAGAGCGGTGCGTCATCTTTGCGGTCTTTGCGCACGTAGTAGGTGACGGGTTTGCCGTTGTAGTTATCCTCGATGACCGCGAAATCCGAGACAACGAGCGAAATAAGATAAGCCGCGTGAGGAACATCGTGCCGCCAGTGGTGCGTTTTTGTTGCCCCGTTGTCGGTCACGCTGAGCAGATTGCCGTTCGCGACGGTCAGAAATTGCGCGGGCACGGTGACAACGATCTCAGTGGTAGCGCGATCATTGGGGGCATCGTGGCAAGGAAACCAATGGCTATGGTAGCGTGGTTGTCCAAACGACCATGCCTGTAATGGGCGCGTCGGGTCTTCGGGAGCAGGTTTGATGAAGTGGAAACCCGTGCGCGGTTTGGCATGATAGGTTACGGCGAGTGTAAAGCGTTCGCCATGTTTATAGGGACGGTCAAGCGTCACGAGTAGCTGCTTGTCGGTTGTGTGATAAGCGAGACGTGTTCCATCTGCGAGAGCGACCTGCTCGATATGGAGTTCAACCGCGTCAAAGATGATGGTCTTGACCTCTTCATAGAGCGTGGAAAAAGTTGTAGAGACCGTGCCGCTTACCGTTTCCTGCTCGAAATCGAGGGTAATATCCAGTTTGACATGGCGCACATCGGCGGGACGATCGGGAGCGTATTGTACACGATCATCGGGCAATTCAAACGAACGGGATTTGGGTGTGGGAGTCTGTCCGTGGATATGATGGGAGTCCAGGAAGAACAGACTATAGCCGTCACCGAGGTCGAATAGATGATGGCGATTGCATGTGGCACTCATAAAAAAGCTCCTTCATAATCACTCGTCATTGAGGTTGTATAAGGCAGGTCATGGCACACCTGAAGTTACAGGAACAGTATAGCACCAAATTGGGTTGGACTGTGTGATGTGAGGAACAAAGGGGATGTCACATCAGCTTACGTTTGTCGTCTTTTTCACGCCATTATGTCCTCCTACTATCCAACCTATACCCTTCAGGCGTCGTATATGATACGATAGAGATATATCGTATTCGGCGAGGAAAGGGTGAATCATGCCGAACAAAGTCCCGCGTGTCAATCGCGTTTCTCAAGCGTTCCGCTTTTTGCGGGTCTCACGTCTGCTGCTCTGGACGCTCTGGGTCATCTACCGCGAACGCCAGCGCGTCGTGCGTGCCCGCGAGCGTGGCAACTATGACGTTCAGCCCAATGTTGAGGTATTGATCGAAGTCCTGGTGGCTTTCCGCAAAACCGCGATCCAACTAGGCGTACTGATGATTAAGCTCGGACAATTTCTCAGTTCGCGTGCCGACCTTCTACCTGAGCGCGCGCTACAAGTGTTGTCCTCGCTCCAGGATGAGGTCCCGCCAGAGCCGTTCGACCATGTCGTCTCGGTCATCGAGTCCGAGTTGGGCAAACCTGTCGAGGAACTATTTACCGTGCTGGAGCGTAAGTGTACTGCTGCCGCCTCACTCGGTCAGGTGCATAAAGCGATTCTGGCTTCCACTGGCGAAACGGTTGCTGTCAAGATACAGCGTCCTAATATCGAGCAACTGGTGAGTATGGACATCAGCACGCTCAAATTCGTGATCTGGGTCATCAATCGTCTTGTGCCGGATGCCAGCGAGTTTATTGATCTGATGGGCGTCTATCGCGAATTTCGTCGCACGACTTATGAAGAGATTGATTTTATACGTGAGGCGGAGAACGCCAAACGTTTTCAAGAAATGTTCAAAGATGACCCAAACATTTATATTCCACGCATCTATGACCAATATACCGCAAAACATGTGCTGGTCTTGGAATGGATCGATGGTATTAAAGTAAATGATTATTCTACATTAGAAGCAGAAAACATTAATCGGTTGGAAGTGGCAAAACGGACTGTCCAGGCATACTTCTATCAGTTTTTTGTTGAAGGTTTCTTTCATGCCGACCCGCATCCTGGCAACATCTTCGTCAAAAAAGGCGTGAGAACCGCTGATGGTGGGCCTGTCATCGCATTCCTCGACTTTGGTATGGTTGGCTCGCTCACTAAAAGCATGAAAAAATCGCTCAAAGACCTTTTTCTCGGCTTTCTGTCTCGCGACTCACGCAATCTTGTCGGTGCGTTGGCTCGTCTTGGCTTCATTGGCGAGGGCGCGAATATGGTTTCGATTGAACGTGGCATGTCCTTAATGATGGAGCAATATTACGGGATGACGTTGGGTGAGGCGCGTGATCTGGAAATTCCCGATGTGGCCCACGATGTCGAAGCTTTGCTCTATGGACAACCGTTCCAGATTCCGGCCCAGTTCGCCTTCACGGGTCGCGCGATTGGCACACTGGTCGGCGTTGCAACGGGCCTATCGCCAGAATTTAACTTCGTTGAGGTTGCCACACCCTATGCTCGCAAGTTTCTCGGCCTGGATGCCGAGGGAGTTGGTCAAACAGTTCAGCAACTTCTGAGCCAACTCCTCGATACTGGGCGCGTCTTGCTCACGCTACCTCGCTCATTGGAACAGGTGATTAGTAAATTTGATACGGGGCAGATCGAAGTCAAACTGGCAGAAAATGCGCCAAGTGGACGCAATGGACATAGACGGGGACGCCGACGTAACAACGGACGCAAAAATGTCGAGGCAGCAAGTGGAGGTGGTGGTCTGGCCTGGGCCTTCATGTTCACGGTTGCTCTGGCGGGCGGCATTGTACTCATGACATACGCACATCTGATGACGCCCGGTTGGATTTGTTTCGGCCTCGCGGGCTTTACCGCCTTAGGCTTACTGTTCAGACGCTAAATTGTTTACGCACAATACTTTGTCAAACGTCATTGCTCACTTTGTGTG
>DAICZM010000417.1 GCA_027311145.1 Ktedonobacterales bacterium | reverse complement strand
GGTCGACGTTCTATGTTGAACTTCCGTTTTCTCACCTGTAATTGTCCTCTACATCTCTTTATGACAAAATACAGCGAAGTGGTTCTTCATGTTACTCAGCTATATATCTTTTATCCTGATCTACATGATGTACTTCAGGGATATGCTCAAGATTGATTTAATAGAAGGGACTCTTCATGCCTATTCATGTATCGTCCACAATAGACACTGCTTATGCCAAAATGCTCATGCTCCGCCATACTCCGGTTGGCGTAGCCCTCTATGATGTCCAGGCCGATATGCTCCTCAGTGCTAATACACGTTTCATTGATTTTATCCAACGGCTTGCCGATCACCCATTACAGCCAGACGATATTATTGGGCATCCCTACACCCATTGGCTTTCGCATCATTTCTTTGAAAACTCTCAAAGGGCGCTTCTGCATATCACGACACAAACAACATCCTACATACCACCAGAACAACACATCGTCACTGATGGACACAGCTCGTATTGGGATTGGACGATTCAGCCGCTCTATGACCCACAACAAACCGTGACACATGCCCTCGCAACACTGACCGATATCACACAACATGTTCTGAAACGCCAACAAAGCGAGCAACGTCAGGAATCACTCGCACAGGCCTGTATCCAAATCGAGGAAGAACGAAAATACCTGGAAATTATCAGTACTATCGCACAAAGCGTGCAGGGCGCACTGCACCTCGTAGAGGTGGGACAGACCGCAACACGCACTATTTATCAGCACATCACAGCAAATTGGGTCGCCCTCTATGTTGCTAACGACCAGCAGCCACATCTCTCCTGCCTCGATCGCTATCCTGCTCCGCCAGCCGAGTCCCGCCAGACTGACTTGCTTACGGTTTCTTACCATAGTAGAGAACTCCTTGCTCAGGCCAGCAATCAGCGCGAAGCAATTATTTTTGAAGATATTCGCCAAGCAGAGCCAGCTTGCCCCTCCGCTCAGCATTTCGCTCTCCCATCACATTTCGTCAGCTATATTTATATCCCACTCTGGTTCAAAGATCACTTTGAAGGCCTCCTTTCAGCCTCCTTTGCCCATCCCATACAAAGAGACAACGCGGAAGTACAAACGCTCATCGGCAGTGCCACGCATATAGCAGCGGCACTAGCTCATGCTCGTCTCCAAACGCTGATCGAGGCCGAGCATAAACATTTACACACGATCCTCGACCAGATACCTGATAGCATTCTCCTCGTTGACGCCCCTGATGGCAAAATCAGCTATGTCAATCACGCCGCCAATCAGCTCTCTAGCGGTTATCTCCAACAACATCTTGGCACATCTTTTCAGCAGGCCCACGCAAATTTGATGCAAAGAGGAAACGCGCCACCACACGCCAATATCACCTATACCATTATGCGTGCGTTACAAGGCGAGACCGTCTACAGACAAGAGCATACCATACCACAGCTTGATGGCATACACACATTTCAGATAGGCTCCGCCGTTCCCATCCGTAACGAGGAGAACGAAATTTCAGGAGCAATTGCTATTTTTCAAGACATTACCGATTTGAAAAATATTGAGCGACAGAAACAGGCATTTCTCTCGCTGGTCAGTCATGAATTACGAACACCGGTCACTGCCATCCAAGGTTTCGCAGAAATTCTACATATGCAACTGGAGCATGGATATGCACTCGACAACCACCGTAGCCAGCGTGCCATTCAGGGCATCATCGAATACTGCCAGCACCTCACCTACCTGATAGAAGAAATGCTTGATCTGACACACCTGGAAAAAGCACAATTAGCCATTGAAATGAGCAAACAAGATTTGCATGCCCTACTGCGCCATGTGGTAGAAACACATCAGATAATCAGCGCGCGTCAACTCCGTATCCACCTTGATAGCCTGGAAGCAGATGAGCCATTGCTTGCAATATTTGACGCATATCGTATTATGCAGGTGTTGAACAATTTGATTAGTAACGCGATCAGGTATAGCCCGAAAGAGTGCGAGATTATCATTGGCTTACGCCATCTTCCTGCACCCGACAATGCCGCCCTTCTTTGGATCAAAGACGAGGGGGTTGGCATTCCAGAGCAGGACTTATCACACCTCTTTGAGCGTTTCCACCCAAACAACGTTGTTGATCGTTCTAGGAGCAGCGGGCTTGGGATCGGTCTCTATCTGGTAAAAGAGCTGGTAACAAGACATGGTGGGAGCATCTGGGCAGAGAGTACGCAAGATAAAGGTTCAACTTTTTATGTGCGGCTTCCCCTCACCCAACAAGCACCACCATAAATCGTGTACAAGGCAGGAAACATGCAACACATGACACAGATCACCTTTTGGATTGATGTCGATAACACACTGCTCGCAAACGACGAGGTGAAACAAGAACTGGACGAGCATCTACACATTGAAATCGGTCCAGTGTTAACACAACGCTTCTGGGACTTCTACGAGCAAGCTCGCCAAGAAAAAGGCGTTGTCGATATTCCACTCGCCCTCACACGTCTACGTGAACACACAACAGAGCATGATATGGATGACTTTACCTATCACCATGTTCGTTCAATCTTTGAGAACTATCCCTTTTTCAAGGCTTTGTACCCACAGGCCCTAGAGACACTCCACTATCTCAGCACACTTGGCACAACCGTCATCGTCTCCGATGGTGATCTCATCTTTCAAGCAGAAAAGATTTTTAGCAGCAATCTAGCCGATGCAGTGGGAGGGAGAGTTCTGCTCTACGTGCATAAACAAGAACATTTGGATGAAATCCGACAGCTTTATCCCGCCGACCACTACGTGATGATTGATGACAAACCACAGATACTAGCCGATACAAAGGTTATTTTGCAAGAGCATTTGACCACGGTTTTTGTGCAGCAAGGCAAATATGCCGCGCTCCCACTCCCCACACATTTCAGACCAGACATTACTGTTGCCCATATTGCTGATATACAACACTATACCGCTCAACAATTTTTAGAGAAAGATCACACAGCATAGCCACAGGAGGACAGAGATGCGTTATCATATAAGAGAACGGGCGTGGAGTTTAACGGAAGCTTTCGTAGTACGCGATGATAGCGGCAATGCCGTCTTTGAAATACGCGGCAAATTTTTCCATATCGGCGACGATCTGGTCATGTTCGACCGCCATACCGGTCAGGAACTCGTGCATATCAAACAGCGAGTTCTCTCACTCTTACCCCACTACGAGATTTATCGCAATGGACAACACTGGGCAAGCATGCACGAACAGTTTCGACTCTTTGGCGAACGCTTCAAAGTGGAAGGTGACAATGGCATGGCCTTTCACGTGGATGGCGATATCTGGAAGTGGAATTTCACCATTGCCGATCATGCAGGGAATCTATTAGGAAATATCAGTCGCCAACTCTCGCTCTTCCGCGATAGCTATGCAGTCGATGTCGTGCCAAACGTTGACGCACCTTTCATCATTGCGCTGGCAATCGTGATCGAGATGGTCAAAGAACACCACGAGCAAAAAGAGAAACGCGAACGATAGCAAGGGATATATGACGAAATACGCGAATACACACATTACGATAAGTAGCATCACACAAAAAATTCTCACGCTCGACGTACAGCAACGACCACAGATAGAGGCCTGTGGCATTCTATTAGGGAGCATTGATAGCCAGGGCAACTGGCACGCCGAGCAGGCACAACCACTACGCAACCGCTACAATTCAGCCGTCTACTTTGAGTTCGAGCCAGAGGAATTGCTTGAAGCTGAGCTACGTTATCCAGGCCAGATCATCGGAGTGTATCATAGCCATCCGACAGGATATGCCGAGGCCAGTAGCACAGATCGCGAAAACATGAAACGGGTCAACACAGAGCAAGATATTCCCTGGGTCTGGCTGATCCTTCGTGGCCCTTTTCAGCAGCACGCTCATCAAGAGCTTGTCGCTACAGCGATCATGGCCTACCACCATGATGCAAAACAAGGGTTACAAAAAGTGCATATCCTGCTGGAAAACCCGTCAAACACGGACCGAGCGGATAGCCCTCTAGGAGAGAAGTAGGTCAGGATGTAGTCAGCTTCACCAAAATACGTTATAATGATGTGGCGCAGAAGAAGATATTGATATACTTCTCTCCTAGTAAATAACAAGCAGTGAGGATTCGCTAATGAAATGTCCCAGGTGTGGTAATGAAGTAGGCCCGGAAGAAGCTTTTTGTGGGCAGTGCGGTACACCCCGTATGCCCTCAACACGGGCAAATAATGTACCCTATCCAGCGGGCGCATCCTCATCACTTCCCAGTCAACAGCCACCACAAACGTTGGGGCAGCAAAAGCAAACCGGCTTTTATCAAGATGCAACGGAGGCCATGTCCGTTTTGCCCGGCACGCCAGCATCCGCATATCCTCCCAGCTACCCACAGCAG
>DAICZM010000416.1 GCA_027311145.1 Ktedonobacterales bacterium | reverse complement strand
CCGATGAGCAACTCAGCTTCAAAGCATGGCTAAGCCAGCGTACCATTGTCGGAGAGGATGAGCAGAGTAGCAACGGCAATGCACAAATCTTTAAACAGGTTGCGGGAGGTGTAATTAAAGCGGAAACACTCTGGGCCTGTACTACCTGCCGTGCTTGTGTGGAAGTTTGTCCCGTTGGTATTGAACATGTTCCTATTATTGTAGAGATGCGACGTAGCTTGCTTGACGAAGGTGAGATGGACCCGAAGCTGCAGGAAGCTCTCACCAACCTGGCAAAATATGGGAACTCTTTTGGGATGTCAGATCGTCTGCGTGCTAAGTGGACGAAAACACTGCCTTTTAAGATTAAGGATGCGCGCAAAGAGCCTGTGGAGTATCTCTGGTTTGTCGGTGATTTCGCTTCTTACGATCAACGTGTACAGGAGATTACTCGTCAGGTAGCGCGGGTATTTCATCAGGCTGGCCTGGATTTTGGTATTCTCTATGAAGGGGAGCGCAATACAGGCAACGATGTACGACGGGTTGGCGAAGAAGGCCTTTTCCAGATGCTGGCAGAGCAGAATATGCGAATGCTTGGTAAAGCGACATTTCAAACAATTGTGACAACGGACCCACATAGTTTGAATGCCTTACGCAATGAGTATGGGCAACTGGGTGGAAACTACGAAGTTATTCACTACACGGAGTTGCTGTGCCGTTTGATTGAAAGTGGTCGGTTACGTTTTGAGCAACCGCTCTCGTACCATGTTACCTATCATGATCCTTGCTACCTGGGACGGTACAATCGCGTTTTTGATGCGCCACGGCATATTCTGGAGGCCGTAGGGGTGCGTGTGACGGAAATGGGCCGCTGTCGTGAGAATAGCTTTTGTTGTGGAGCTGGGGGTGGGCGGATTTGGATGACCGAAACAAATATCCAGGAACGTCCAAGCGTAAACCGTATTCGGGAGGCTGTTGCACTGGGAGATGTGGATTACTTTGTTGTGGCCTGTCCAAAGGATGTGACGATGTACCAGGATGCTGTGAAAACTGCGGGGTATGAAGGGAAAATTGTTGTGAGGGATGTTATCGAACTCGTCTCTGAGGCTCTTGAAGCCCGCCCAGCGGTATCTAGCAAATCAGTGACAGGAGAAACGCAGGTATGAGAAGAGGAGAGTGGTATGCATTGTCCATATTGTGAGCTTGAGGGTCCACGTCCGATGCTTCATGCACATCTGGCAGAGCAACATAGCGATAAAGTTGTTGTCCGTCATGATGAGAAGACAGGTAAACTTTTTTATCGTCTGGATTGTTCACGTTGTGATGAATATAGCGAACGCGAGGTGAATCCGCGTGGACGGGACCCGACTTTTTTGCAACAGTTTGAGCGTGAAATACGTTTGGTTGCTTTTGATCTGTTGTTATATCATGTCGAGGCTGCACACGAATAAGTGGCGTGGCTGGTGTGACAAAGCCTTTGGAGGATATTGTGGGAATAGCAAATGGCTGCAAGATTCCTGATGATCTGTATTATCTGATAGAGAAACACATTTGGGTGAGATACGAAGATAGTACAGTAGTAACGATAGGGATCACCGATGTGGCACAACATTTGGCGGGCAAAGTTATTGCAGTTAGCCCGAAAAAAGTGGGTAAGGTACTGACAAAAGGACAAAGTGCTGGGACAGTGGAAAGCGGTAAATGGGTTGGGCCAGTGCCAGTGCCAGTCGGTGGTGAATTGGTGGCGATTAATGGAGCCTTGAAAGCGAATCCGGGGCTGATAAATCAAGACCCCTATGGAGCAGGATGGATTGTCAAGCTCAAACCGGTAAACTGGGATGAAGAGTGCAAAGAACTTGTGACTGGGGATCAAGGGATTGCTGTCTATCAACAACTCCTGAATGACAAGGGGATTGTGTGCCAATAAGTTGTTGTGGTAATAGACGAGTAGCTGTTTTGCCTTATGCATTTGTATATGCGGCTGTTTCTAACGAAAAGGGATGAAGAGTGTGACTTCGCAAATCTATCGTGGTTGTGAATTTCCGACGCATTATTTCTATGATGTTGAACACGATATTTGGATACGACGCGATGGAGATGGCAATGTCACTATGGGGATGACTGATCCAGCGCAGGCGCAGTGTGGCAAATTTGTGCATGTGCATTTTAAGGGAGCGGGTCGTAAGCTTCAACGCGGACAAAGTGCGGCGACTATCGAGAGTGCCAAATGGGTTGGGCCGTTTCCAACTCCATTGAGTGGTGAAATCATTGCCACCAATGTGGCGGGATTTAAGCAAGATATGCTGTTGGCAAACAAAGACCCCTATAATGCAGGCTGGTTGATTCGCTTGAAGCCAACACAGCTTGAAGAGGAGTGGGTATTGTTACTGTCGTATGAGCAAGCATTTGATCGTTATCGTGAGAAGATAACTGAACGAAATATTCAGTGCTATCGCTGTGCCGACTGATGCACTTTGTGGCTAGCGGGGCGGAAACGCCTGCGAGAGCTTGGGCGGTGGAGCAGAAAATGGAGTTATGTGTATGAGTTTTCGTGTTATTGATGCTGGTAGCGTTTCCTGGCTCGATAGCCAGGTTATTTACCATGCTGTTGCTTCATCGATGAGTGAGACAAGTAGTGGGGTACTCACGCTGATGAACCCATCTACGCCTTACGTCTGTATCGGATATCACCAGGAATTGGAAAAAGAGGTGGATGTTGAGTATTGCAGGGAACATAGGTTGCCAATGACACGCCGTCAGGTTGGAGGGGGTGCGGTGTATTTGGATAAGAACCAGCTTTTCTGGCATATTATAGTTCCTCGCTCACAATCACCTTATCGCATTGAAGATGTTTATACGCGTTATCTGGCCGGCCCGGTCAAGGCATTGCGCGCCATGGGCATTGCAGCGGTGCATCGTCCGGTGAACGATATACAGGTTGAAGGGCGAAAGATTGGGGGTACAGGGGCGGCTACGATTGGGGATGCGATGGTCGTTGTGGGAAGTCTCATCTTTGATTTCGATTACGAACTTATGGCGCATGTACTCAAGGTTCCTTCAGAAAAATTTCGCGACAAAGTCTATCAGAGTTTGCGTGAATATCTGACAACTATTCGACGCGAACTGGGAGCGAACGCGCCAAGCTGGGAGGAAGGCAAACAGCTATTGATTGCTAAGATTGGTGAGGCTCTCGGACAAGAGATGCAAGCGAGTGTATTGAGCGAGCGTGAAACTATTGCGATTACGCAATGGCGTGAAGTATTGACAAGTGAGGAATGGCTGTATCAGCCCGGTGGATTACGACGACAGGGAGTAAAAATTGCTGAGGGATTGCATGTACGCGAAGCGGCATATAAAGCACCAGGTGGCCTTGTACGAGCAACTATACGTACACGTGAACAGATACTTGATGCGGTAACACTAAGTGGTGATTTTTTTCTGTATCCACAAAACAGTCTCACTGCGTTGGAACAGGTGCTGGCAGAGACTCCTTTGCAAGAAGAGGTATTGTGTGAACGTGCGACACTCTTCTGGCAAGATCACCAGATACAGTCACCTGGCTTGAGTCCAGAGGATGTGGCGAGAGTCATTATGCTGGCTGCTGGTGAATAGGAGGGGTGATATTGGTGTTTGATCTACTGACAACATGGACAGTTTCCCATCGTTGTGTGGTAATCGGAAAACAGTATGGAAGTTAGTATGTATGATGTTCGTCTCGTAGTATCAGCAGATGATAGATCTGTAAAAGGAGCTTACGCTATGGATACGCAGACAGAAGGCCATGTGCAGATGCTTTCTAGCGACCTTGAAAAATTGGTGCGTGAAAGGGTAGATGCTTATTTGCAGGAGAAAGAGGCAGAGAAGGCCCAACGCACCCCGAAGCTCGCGATTATCGCTACGAAAGGGACACTGGACTGGGCTTATCCTCCATTGATCCTGGCGACAACAGCAGCGGCACTCGGATGGGATGTTGGCATTTTCTTTACGTTCTATGGTTTGAACATTATTCACAAAGAGAAGAGCAAGCATTTAAGCGTTGCGCCACTTGGCAATCCGGCTATGCCAATGCCCGTCCCCAACATCATCGGTGCGATCCCAGGGATGACGGCGATGGGAACACAAGTGATGAAAAGGATGTTTAAAAGCCATCATGTCGCGTCGATTGACGAGTTGATGGAGATGGCAATAGAGTCCGGCGTGAAATTATGGCCTTGCGGCATGACGATGGATGTGTTTGGTTATAAGCAGGAAGATTTTATTGAAGGTATCCAGGAAACCTGTGGAGCCACTCATTTCATTGTCTATGCAAAGGATGCGGATGTCTCTTTGTTCATCTGAAGGTAGATATTCACCTCAGGTATATCGGTGGATGGGAGCTATCGCATCTGCCGATATGTCGTCAAGGAGCGCGTTATGAGTATGGAACTTGAG
>DAICZM010000415.1 GCA_027311145.1 Ktedonobacterales bacterium | reverse complement strand
GGTGGGTAGAGGGGATGGCCGACTTGGGGCGGGGTTCCATCGAAGGCTGCTCCTGCCCTGCGTCAATGTCGTCGTCAGAGTCGGATACGCCAAGAATGGGCTTGTAAGCAATCTTCCTGGCATAGGTAACTCCTCCACCGATGGTCTGCTGGTTGAACTTCAGCGAGCCGTCCTTGCCTAGCGCCAGTTCTGCGGGCACTTCCAAGGTGCTCTGTACCCATTCGCCGGAGTCCCAATGTGAGAGCCGCGTGATGAGGGAGACGGTCTTGCGTTCGAGGTCGGCAGAGGGGAACTGCATCACGGTCAGATGGTTCTCTGCCAGAGCGGGGCGGCTACAGTTGATGATGTTTTCAAGCGGAACATATTTGTATCCTCCGTAGTTGTTTTTAAGGTCTTTAACGGCAGGGCCAAACTTCATCTGAGCTTTGCCGAGAGCGGCGCTCAGGTTTTTCAGCGCGTAGTCAGAGGCGAGAGTAGATTCGCCTAGGATGACGGGTTCGGTTGTTGCTTCCATGTGTTTCTCCTTTCGGGTTTGCAGGTTCAAGCTGCCTTTTCGAGTGTTGGAGCTATGATAGTCCCTGCGCCCTGTAAATGCAAGGACTATTTTAGGTATGTGCAAGTGTGTGCACGCACCTAGTCCTGCCACTTGCTGCGCTCAAGCTCGTCCAGTTCCTCCTGTGAGAAGAGCGGTTCAAAGTAGTTCGCGTAGTACGGCGGCAGCGGCTCTGGCTCCTGTGGGCGTTCCTCGCGTACCAGGTAGGCCGCGCCAAGGCAGATGAGAGCCAAGGCGCAGAGGGCTAGGTCGATGTAGGCAAGGGTCATGGTGTTATCGCCTCTGGAGTGAGCATAGACCACCTAAGGTGACGCGTCAAGCATTATTATGATATTTTTTGTAACCATTGGTGCTACTATTGTGGGAGGACATTCCCCATGGCCGTCCCCACCGTAGACGCATTCCGCTCTTGGCTCACGCAGCGCCGTGAGCTTGAGACGCTGGCGCATATTGCCGGCAGCATGGGAGTGTCCGTGTACACGCTGCAACGGTGGCTCACCGGCGAGCGTAGGCCGAGCCGCATGGCTTTGGTACTAGGCGGTTTACTCATGGGTGGAGGAACCGGCGAGTGGCCATTGTCCGGGGATCTGGACCGCTGAGGGATACCAGGCGAACTTGTCCGGCATGGGGCGGCGCGGCGACTTGGACGTGCTAGCCCTCCATCGCCCATGCGCATGACGCAGCACCTAAAAGCGTATTATTCACTTCAGCGGATTATTCACTTGACCGACAGAACAATAAGCGTATTATTCACTTATGGGCGCATTGAAGTCAGACAAGTGTTCGCAGGGTCATGCGATGGCGGACCCTAATTTGTATCATCGCCCGGATGGGAAGCGGGAGTGTTTGGCGTGCAAGAAGGAACGAAATCGGGGTATGAGGCGTGGAGATGAAGCGCCGAATCCCGTAAAACATAAAGCCCCTGCTTCGTCTCGGAAGGCTGTGGCGTGCCCACGATGTCAGGAATCGAAGACGGTAGCGCCTTGGGGCGCACAGCATCGCTGTACGGCCTGTGGAGTGAATTTCTAAACCCATCGAAAAGGAGAATCCATGAAACACCCTGAAGATGCCCTCACTGTGGAATTGCCCATCACCGAGCCGGCGGCTCCCAAACGTAGCTCCCATGTCGAGACGGCCCTGCGGCATCTCACCAAGGACCGCGACCGCCTCACAGCCAAGCGCGACGACCTCAACAAGCAAATCGAAGCCATCGACCAGGCTATCATGGCGCTGAGGTGGGCTATGTCCAAGACAGTCAATAAAGTCATCCTGCTCGGCAACCTTGGCCGCGACCCTGACATCAAGACCACCGGCGGCGGTACCCTAGTCGCCGGATTCTCCATCGCCACTTCACAGCGCCGCAAAGACGCCAACGGAAACTGGCAGGACAATACCGAATGGCACTCGCTCATCGCATTCGGACGCACCGCTGAAATCATCCGCGACTACGTGAAGAAAGGCTCCAGCGTCTACATCGAAGGCCGTCTCCAGACCCGCTCATGGGACAAGGACGGCTCCAAACAGTACCGCACCGATGTGGTCGTGGAAGAACTGGTGCTGCTCGGAAAAAGCGAATCGAAGAGCACACAGACGGCTCAGGAACCCATCGAAGACCCGGATATACCGTTCTAGCCTTCACCTGCAAGCAAAAGAGAAGCCCCGGTTCATCGCCGGGGCTTTCTAGTCTTTGCGGGGCTCGCAATGAAAGGTGCCTAGCCAATCGATATGCGACGAGGTTGGTGCCAGAACCCCGCTCTTGCAATATATCAAATCGAGTGCTATAAGGGAAGAGCCTAGCGAGTGATATGCAGAAATTCTTGACAACCCGCTTCCTCCCGTCAAGGCTCCCGCTTTCGTTCGCCCCGGCGTTGTTTACGCGAAGGTCTTTTCTAAGCGGAAGGGGCTGTGGCCCCCTACGGGCGGTTTGGGACGGCTTACCCTGCTGGAATACCATCGGCTCTGGCGAATACGCAGGGGGGAGGCCGAACCAAGCCTCTCTGGTACGGGCTGAGGGCGCACGGACACTGGGACTGGGCAACGCTCGATACTGAGCGATCCCTGCCAGCCTCCGGGTAGCGCCGGAGTTCACGATGCGGCCCGCGCTAGCGGAAACAGCAACGTTTTACCCAAACCGAAGGTGTGCCTTGTGCGCCACTACCGCTTTAAGAACAAAAGCCTGCGAATGGAGAATAATGGCTAAAAAGAAATTTTCGACTGGCGATGAGATTCTCGACTCTCTTCTGGGTAGTGGGTCAGTTTGAAATTTTATAGGGCTTGCGTCCGCCGCTCGGCTGGTTCACACTTGAATCATGCCTAGACGCTCAAGCACAGACAGGGATTTCGCAGTCAATGCCTTCCGAGTGGTAGAGCGCGCCATCGGCGAACACATGGACGGAACGCCGCTAGAAGACCCTGACGCTGGCAAGAACTCTGCCGCCGTCGCGCTGAGGAAGCTAGGCGGAGCAAAAGGCGGTAAAGCGAGAGCCGTGAAGCTCTCGCCGGAACAAAGAAAATCTATTGCCGAAAAAGCTGCATCTGCCAGATGGAAAATCCATTCATAACCCTATTCCAGTATCTTCTTGCTCGTCAGGGAAAGGCAATAGCCAATTCTGCCCATAACGCGGGGCCACCTGGTCCAACTTGTCAATAAAATCTGCATACTTCTTACTCAGTTTCATGGTTGCCACTACAGCGCCTAAATGTTCAACCAGTTTCATATAGCCGACATTTGAGGTTAGACGCTGAAAGTATTTGTGTGTGGGGCGCCCTGCATCGTTCCGTATCGCCACCTTTTTCAATTCCTCTAAAACTCCGGGGGCCAATCTTCTGTAAACAATGTCGTTTGTCAGGCTTCCAAAATACTGAGGCCGCTTAACCGTGTCCTTTTTGTAATCTAACCCCCGCAGACGGAACAAATTCTCATAGAAATCCTGTTTGAAGGTTCCACGAATATATGGCTGCAACTCTTTTGCAATGAAAGCCTCCAATATCCGAGCAAGGCTATCGACAGCTCTCTTGGTCTGGTAGCCCGTTGCCTCATCAATGAGCGCGATGATCCCGGTATGAGCGAGCGCGCGCATAAGAATGTCTGCTGATGCAGCCAGCTCTTCTTGACTTGGCAATAAAGCCCTAGCGTCTCTCGCCTTCAAAAAGACGTCGCAGATCATCGGGTAAAGTTCGCCACGCAACCCATTGGCGGCGTATCCGCCTCGCCCTGGTACTTTGTACAGGTAGCGCGTGGCTAGACCCTCTCGCAACTCATCATTGATAAACGGTCTAAGATTCGCAGCGGAAATAATAGGGGGAAGATTCGCCGCCGCTGAATCTTCTCGTGCTCGTAGCCAATGTGAGCCACCGCGCTTTCCTCCAAATGACTTTACTAAATCGCGTTCAGAGACGAGCCGGATCACCTCGCCTTCAACCACAATCACGGCGCACGGAATAATATGCCCAACTATCGGCAGATCGCCGCTTGCTTCGACTTCATAGTGGGCAATCCGCTTTTCTGCTTGAATTTCCCAACGTTTAGCCGCTCCCTTCTTCCCAAGTTCCCGACGTTGGTCGGGGGTTAGTTTAGACATCCGGGCTTTACCGGATAGCTGTTTCCCAGTGGCGCCAAGATCGAGTTCGTCTTGCATAATTCCTCCATGTCTGCCAGTATAACAGAATAATACTGGCAGTAAATATATTTTATGCCAGTATTGACAACGGCGCCAAAGGTAAGCATAATGGTCAATATGAATCAGCTAGACACATCCCGGCGAGTCCAAGTTGTGAAATGCCTTTGCGAGGGAATGAGTATTCGCTCCACCGTTCGTCTGACTGGCGTAGCGAAGAATACTGTTGTCGGCTTGCTGCAAGAAATGGG
>DAICZM010000414.1 GCA_027311145.1 Ktedonobacterales bacterium | reverse complement strand
TCCTTTATAAGCTCCGATATCTCATACTTTCTACAATGGTTTTCCCTTCCTCTTGAATATATCATGCCAATAGCCTATAATTATAGATGATAGCTATGCTGATAGCATAGCTCTCTAACGAACTATGCTATCAGCATAGCTCTCTAGAGACAATGACAGGGGAGAATTGAAACGATGGCAGATTTACAGGAAATGCTAGGTCACGTCATACGGCGCGAACGTCAGGACCACAATTTGACGATGAAAGAGCTGGGGGAAAAATCGGGCCTCTCGGAAATTTATATTGGAGAGATTGAGCGTGGGCAAAAATATCCGTCGGCAAAAGTACTGGAAAGTATCGCACTGGCCTTAGAACTCGATATTGCCGAGCTACTTGAACTGATCGCGGAAGCAATTCGTAGCGAGCGCGAACCACAGATGACCACCAACGCTATCGGCTTTGTCTTACCCTCAACGCCAAGTCAACCACGACGTATGGTCGTGAAGCGCATTGTCAACATGCTCGACGAGGGTGAAGTGGAGAGCATTGCTAACTTCAGTGCCTTTTTGCTCTCGAAGCATCAACCTCCGCACTGAGCCAATCTTAATCGCTCGGGAAGCCGTGGTGCGACATGACCTTCTCATCGCACCAAGGCCAAGAGAAATGTATCCACGGCTAGAACCAACGCCGCCGCCGTACATAGCCACTGCGTCGATAATGGCGCACATAGCGCGGATAGGCAAAAGCACTCCAAAGCGCAACAAGAAGAGCTGCGGCGATTATCGAACTCACTAACGGGACGCCCGCAATAGAGAAATGAAACACGCCAACAATCAGAAAAATGGCAATAAAACCCACAATGATAGCACCAATAAGACCATCAGGAGCGCGCCGGCGCGCCAGTAACTCTCCAACCAAGCCGACCAGCGCAGCAATCAGAAGCCAGATCAGCAAGTTCGTCAATGAGATAACCATACAAGGCCTCCATAGCATCGAAAAACGATCTTTTCACGTGAGAACGTCTCTCTTAACACGGATGACACGGGCCTTTTGGTTCAGCTCATCAGCTACCTCTCTGTGTCGTTCCCTGCTGCGCTTCTCGAAAATACACCATCGACAAAACGATGTCCTTCCTGTTCCAATATTCTTCTAGTCTGCTCGCAGCACTCATGCTTTACTAAAACATAATCCGTATCAAAGGTAGACAAGGCAAAAACTGCAACACCCGCAGCAGCGAGCGGCACCAGCAAACTTGCCAATATGCCTGTCAGCGAAAACGCCAAAGGCCCTTGTATCTTGATAGCACACCAGTCTCTTTCACAATTAACACCGTGCATCTCCGCAGGAAGTTGCTGACTGAAACAAACAATGGATAGCTCATCATGCGTGTACGTCACTGAAAGAAAAGTTTTCTGCGACCAAACCCAGGCAGGAATTTCCTGTTGTACAGGAAAACGGCATACCGCCAGTAGATCGGGGAGGAGCATCAAATTCATATCTTGCTTCTTTCTCATCACCGAACAAACCTAAAATTATTATATAATCTTACGTGATCCTGCCCGCAAGAGGTCTACTGGCATACTCATTTAGCAAGACATTTACCCCAGATGATGCACTGTCCCCTCAACTTGAGCATGTTCTGAGGGAAGAGCCGGACGAAAACCGCCTTGATCGTTAATATAAACGATATGCGAGCCTTGAAAATTGACAATCATGTCCAATTTATGATCGCCATTCACATCTGCGAAAGTTAATGTAACAGGGGAGAGTTCTGCATTTGTTCCATAGAGTTGCGGGCCAATATAGACACGCATATGGGAAGCATCACCACCGGGAATTTCGATAATTTCGATGTGACCATTGAGATTAAGAGCAATGAAATGGCTCGGCACGCCTGTCTGCTCATTGTGGCCTACCCAGGCATCGGTTTGAAATGTACGGGGACGCCCATAGCGGAAATCATCAAATGTGGTCGTAAACCATCCAGAAATTGCACTCAATGCTATCCACAAGACTAATGTCACCAACATGCCTCCACCAAGATAGAGCAACGGATGCATGGTACGTAGAGCATTGCGCCGAGCAAGGGTTTTGTGAGTATAACTAATTGAGTATGCCTGTGTAGTACGTCCCCGTTCCTGGCTCTGTAGACCTGGGACGGGGGTGCGTTTCTCGCCCGTAGGCGTGTATTTCCATTCAGCGATATTTTCGCCACTGCCAGATTGCATGCGCGATGCGCGTGGCTTAATTATTTGCGTTGCCGCTGTCACATTACTACTTCGTTTCGTTGTTGATATACCTGGTTGACTAGCAGTATTCCCTATAGGACGGTGACGCAAAAGACTCCTTGGGGCAACTTTCTCTTCTGCTGCTAAAGTCGACATAAGCTGACTGCTCCTCTCCTCGTTGCTGCAAACGGACAAACTGATCCCTCAAAAACTTTGAAGAATTAGAGCCGTGCGCCCGGAGGCATCCTCGTCTTACCCACATATCCGTGCATATGCGCGGCCTCAATACGCTACACCCACTTGGTGTACAGCGACGGTATTGTACAGGAAAGCATTCAGCGGAGCAAATTTATCGGCTACCTATAGCCCAATCAGGTCATAGACAGGAAGAGACGAACAGCGCACTCTACTTTTTGGCACTCTCAACTGAGGAGTTTCAACAACAGCAATGCTATATGGCCATCTTTCAGCTTTAGCTTAGCGACTGTCTATAAAACAGCTTCATCATCCAAAATCACTTGTAAATCGCTGGGCAATGGGGCCTCAAACTCTAAGACCTCACCTGTCGTCGGATGCGTAAATTTGAGTTGACTCGCATGAAGAAATTGCCGCTCCAAATGAAAACGTTTGCGGAACGCTGTAGAACCAGAGCCATAGACGGGATCACCTACCACAGGGTAGCCTATTGCTTTGAGATGGACACGTATTTGATGCGTACGCCCAGTTTCTAATTGCAATAAAAGCAACGTATGATGCGCAAAACGCTGAATAACACGAAAATGAGTGCGCGCCGCTCGACTCTGTACCACAGTAATCGCCATCTGTTGACGATTGCGTCGATCACGTCCAATCGGTGCATCGATACTCCCCTGATCCAGGGAGACCACACCCTCCACCAGTGCCACATAACGCTTAATAATCTCGTGCCGCTTCATCTGCTCACCTAAAGCTGTTAACGCTCGCGCATTGCGCGCCACAATCATTAAACCCGATGTGTCGCGATCAAGACGATGTACCAAGCCGGGGCGCGTATCATCTCCCACGACCTGCAACTCAGGGTAGCGCGCCAGCAAGGCGTTCACTAAGGTGTCTTCATGATGGCCTGGCGCGGGGTGTACAACCATCCCTGCCGCCTTATTGATAATCAGGAGATCGCTATCCTCGTAGATGACATCCAGTGGTAAATCCTGTGGTTTTGCACTACTCTCTTGCACCAGAGGATGCGTCTGCAACACACATACATCATCGTGCAGACGCAATACATAACCCGCTTTACTCGGACGATCATTCACCATGACAAGCTCATCGCTAATCAGTTGTTGAACAGCAGTGCGCGAGAGATGCTCCAACTGGCTCGTAAGATAACGATCTAACCGTTGCCCAATCTGTTCCTCTTCAATATGCCACTGTTTTTCCATATATTACTCGATCTGTTCAAGATTGTGCATCTTGCTCTCTGGTACGCTCTGGCGCACCCACTTGCGATGATGGAGAAACGGCTGAATGCTCTTTTGCATCCCGACTTTCTTGCGTCTCTGTCCAATGCATCCCACCAAAAACAACAAAAATAAAAAGTAAGACCACGCCCACCGAGATACAAGCATCCGCAAGATTAAAAACAGCAAACTGATAACTAATTTGTGGAATGCGAAAAAAAATGAAATCGACTACATATCCGCCATTATGAATACGGTCGATCAGGTTTCCAAAAGCTCCACCAATAATCATCCCCAAAATCACTTTAAAGAGGAGCGGTCCCGTATTCAAGGCTCGAATATACAAATATGCCACCACACAAATCGCGGCGACGATCAACACTGCCAAAAATGCACTGTTCGCAAGTAAGCTAAATGCCGCTCCTCTGTTTTGAATATAATCAAGCACAAGATATTGGCCGATCAGCGGCACAAACGGCTTGCTTCCCGCTGGGCTGAGATATTCAACAACCAGGGCCTTCGTCCACTGGTCGAGTGCAATAACAACAATCGCGGTGAGTAATGCTAATGCATCATAAAGACGCGCACGCCTGGCAATCACGGTCTCCTCTTTCCCTTAGCTCTCCATGTATTTCGCATTCTCATGCATCTACCATGTCTGGCACATTACATCAAGAAAGGCTGATACCCTCGTATCTACGCTCTCTATGGTACACTTATTTTTATCACTTGTCCACACCATAAGTCATGCCTGCACATGTTGTCATACTAGCTCGCCATAGACAGGCATGACCACGCTCCTCTTCAAG
>DAICZM010000413.1 GCA_027311145.1 Ktedonobacterales bacterium | reverse complement strand
GAATTATCACACTTCAAGATGGTACCTATAACCATTCTTGTGCAGCTTACGAAAGTACTATCATAAATTATCTTGTCGCCCATTATAACGGAGGAAAAATATTACAAGATGTTTACGCTACAGGATTTGATGCTAGCGAGGCCGGAATAAACTTTAGCAATGTTATTTATGAGGGTTCTGGTCAAGTTTGGACACAGGCACTACACAATCCAGCTAATCTCGCAGATTGGATTATTGTCAAACCAGGAGCACCTCTAGATATTGTATCTCGCCATATAAATATCGCTAGTCCTGGTTTCCTTGATCAATTTACACCTGTTGCGCAAACAGAAAATGGAGTCTTTCTTTATCATCGTATAAATGGAATGCATTTAGCAAATCGGCCTGTCCCCCCCCCTTTAACATTTGCTCATTATCCTTGCATTAAAGGATAAGCATAGGAGACAATATGGCAACCACTCCTTTCACCATCAATTTGCAAAAAAGATCATCACGCAACTTTACAGATACGCTAAAACAATTCATCCGCTTTGGCTTCGTAGGAGGTATGAATACGCTTATCGATATTGTAGCATTCAACATGCTGGTGTGGATGTTCCCAACAAACAACACCTACATGCTGGTTGCCTACAACTCACTTGCATACGCGATAGGAGCAATTAACAGTTTTTTCTGGAACAAAGTTTGGACATTCAGACAGCATCGTTCCAGAGTAACACAAGAGCAGTTACTCAGCTTCATTCTTGTGACGAGCCTGGGCATTATCTGCAATGACATGCTGCTCTGGCTGGTAACAGAGTTACTCAATTCCTTCTCTGTCACAGGTTTTCTCTGGACAAACCTCGCTAAAATTTGTGCCATTGCTGGCACTGTTGCTATCTCCTATCTTGGCATGCGTTTCAGCGTATTTAAACCCAGAGAAGAAGATAGAGAAATTCCTATGCCGCAGCATCCGTATCTGTTTCGTGTACCAAGTAGTCTATCAGTGATTTTACCGGCCTACAATGAAGAAGCGTTGATTGAAAGCACTATCACACATGTGATGGAGATACTTATCACATGGATGCAAGACTTCGAGGTTATAGTCGTAAACGATGGCAGTAAAGACCGCACTGGTGAAATTGTGGCGCGTCTTGCAAGCTATGATCGCCGTATCCGGCTCATCAATCATCCTGTCAACAAGGGATACGGTGCTGCGCTTGTCACAGGCTTTGAAGCTTTTACAAAAGACTTCGTCTTCTTCATGGACTCTGATGGACAATTTGATATCCGAGACCTGGCACGTTTCTTCCCGTTGATTGAAGAGTACGATGTAGTACTAGGCTACCGTATTCATCGCCAGGATACGTTTATGCGAAAACTCAATGCCTGGGGATGGAAGCTGCTTGTGAGCTTCATCTTCGATGTTCATGTGCGTGATATAGATTGCGCATTCAAACTCTATCGTGCAGATTTTTTCCGTACTCATCGTCTTGAAACACGTGGGGCAATGATTAACGCGGAAATTTTATACAAGCTTTTTCATGATGGGTACACGTATACGGAAGTGGGCGTGCAACATTTACCAAGAAAAGCAGGAAAAGCAACAGGAGCAAAACCTGCTGTAATTTTGCGCGCACTAGGAGAACTGTTTTCTTACGCCCGAAAATGGCACAAACAAGAACTAGAAGAAGCTTTAGCTAAGCCAACACCAAAAGCAGCACTGACTAAACAATCAGTAACAATATCTCACCAGCCACCAACACAGAAAGCAGCTTTAACAAGAGGCAACTATCCAAATGCACCTGTGTATACCCCTATTCCATCAGCAGGATACCAACTGCCATTTCCTTCAACACCTGGAAATTACCCAAATGTACCGATAACAGGTACACCAATAGGTTTTCCTCAACAGTACACGCCTATCCCAGAATATGTGCCAGGAACAACACAACCAACCAATCGCTAATGCACATCAGCACGAACACCCAAAAGCCCGCAGGCATTGTACCTACGGGCTTTTGGGTGTTCGCCACCAAATTACATGCTTCTAGAATCAAATCACGTGAAAATATCTTAGCAGCACGAAGACGACGATAATCAGGACCACCAACGCAACGGTTCCGATGAAGAAAAGGGTGTTGCGGCGGCCCAGCTTGATGCCACCGGGGGCCGCTTTGCGCAATATCTGGCGCGACTCCTCGAGCCGCTCGTTCTGACGCGCCCGTCGTTTCTCACCCGCTTTCACCTTCTTAGGTTCTGCGTAGGGGCCTGTGCCTATTTGCTGCATGCGGCGGCGCATCGTGCGGTTATAGCTCTCAGCCTGCTCCTGCTGGCTATTCGAGGGAGCATCCGGCACTTGTTTGGGAAGCGTCGATTTCGCACCCGGGATAGCCGTTCCACCGACCTGCGGAGCCTGAGGCCGACTCTTCGCACGTTTTCTGCTGGCTACACTTGAGCTACTCGCCGCTGGTGCAGACGTGGGGCGTGGCTCTGGCTGAGATGGGGCAGAAGCCGCTCCAGACGCGCTACCTGTCTTGGCGGCATTCGTCGTCTTCTGCTGGTTTGACGAGTTCTGTTTTGGCATACCTGTTCTCTTCCCAGCGGGGTCACACCCCGCCATGCTTTGTCATCTCTTACAATGATTGCTCTTCTATAAATATGCGGGCAATACGGCGCGCACTCTCTTTATCGTCCGGGGCTAGCGCACCATCAATGACCAGGGCGAGCAGATGCTCTTTTAGCGGGCGCAGCCAAGGACCAGGACCACGCTCAAATAGTTCCATCAGTTCGTTGCCATCAAGCGGACTCTTGAGTGGCACACGCTCAGCCTCCGCTCTCAGTCGCTGACAACGTTCCGCCAGCTCCGCGACCCGTGCTGTGGCCTTCGTGACCTTATCAACACGATAACTGGTAATATCAGCCCGTGAGAGGTCCAACAGGTCCGCCAGATCGCCTCCGCTATCCAGCATCAGGCGACGGACTGCACCATCGGTCCATTCGCTAGTATAAGCATTAGCACGCATATGCAGACGCACAAGCAGCGAGACACTTTCAATGAAGTCGCGATCACAATGCAGACGTTTCAAAATGTCGCGTGCCATCAACGCACCAATATCCTCGTGTCCAAAGAAATGGATTTTATTGTCCTCCACACTTTTTGTGCGAGGCTTGGCAATATCATGCAACAGTGCGCCCCAGCGAGCTTTCAGGCGCGGCGATGAGCGTTCGACAACGCGCACCACATGGGCATAGACATCCTTCGTGGAGAGGCGTGGCTGCGGTTGTTGGCTGACACCGCGCAATTCCAGCACTTCTGGGATAATCCACTCCATTAGGCCAAGTTCGACGAGCAGATCAAGCCCCTTTGCAGGATGAGGCGAGAGCAGCAATTTGTTCATCTCGTCGCGGATGCGCTCGCGACTGATCTTCTGAAGTTTCGCCGCCTGCCGAATGATCGAAGCACGTGTCTCAGGCTCAATCATAAAATCAAGTTGGGCGGCAAAACGCACGGCACGCAGCAGACGCAACGGGTCCTCGTCGAAACGCTTATCGGGTTCATTGCCGACAGCCCGCAAAATATGCGCTTCAAGGTCCTGCCGTCCATGAAACAAATCAATTACGTTGCCATTGAGCGGATCACGTGCCAAAGCATTGATCGTAAAATCGCGGCGTAGCAGGTCTTCATGCAGATCGCTACCGAAACAGACTTCCGGTTTGCGCGACTCTGGATTATACTGCTCACTACGAAATGTCGTAATCTCTACAATATCGCTACCGTAAAGCAGGCGCACCGTGCCAAACCGCTCACCGACGGAGACAATCGCGGTGGGTTGCGTCGGAGCCACAATACGCTTGATCTCATCCGGTCGAGCATCGGTTGCCAGATCAGCATCATTGGATTGACCGCGATGCAGCAGCACATCGCGCACCGTACCCCCCACCATATAGAGTTGTTTTTGATGCGCACGAAACGCCTGCGCCAGCGTAATAATGATATCTAGCATGCTACCATCTAATACATCCGCTTCGTAATTATCTATCGCGTAGCAAGCGAATAAGCAAACAAATTGCTCTCACCCAGAGTCAGCACACACAGAATAGCCCATCGCACGGCCAAGACCAGCCAGGGATTCTGATCGCTGTTTCGCATTTGCAATGGGAGTATTGTACCATGTTCGCTCTACACTATAAAGAGGGTATTTGTTGGGGTTGTAAATTGTGGGTAGTGACCCATCAAGGGGTGTAAATGTTAGGATTCAATGGCTCATGTAACATTTTTCTCTGTCAGACGTTGTTGTGTGCGAGATATCTCTTCTACAAAAAAGTATGTAAGGACGGGGGAATAGATGCATTCACCCAATGGGACCGCAAAGCTAAAAAGGCATATGATCCTTCTGAAGATGATTCGGTGACGGCTGAATGCTACCGGCTCTACGCGCCAAAATTGTTTGCCTATCTTTGTGTGCATGTACAG
>DAICZM010000412.1 GCA_027311145.1 Ktedonobacterales bacterium | reverse complement strand
GTTACATATGGAGAGCCGTGATGGATTTACGATATTGGTGGGGAAGAATAGCCGTCAGAACGAGGAGGTCACGTTCCATCAGGCGACCAGCAACGATGTGTGGCTGCATGCACGAGGCGTTCCAGGCGCGCACGTGATCATTAAGGCGGCGGGACGTGAAGTGCCGCGTCAGACAATCGAGTTGGTTGCTTGTCTTGCGGCCTACTATAGTCAGGCGAGGGGAAGTACGAGTGTGCTAGTTGATTATACATTGCAGCGTCATGTGCGCCATATGAAGGGTGGTGGTCCTGGTATGGTGATTTATGAGCGTGAGAAGACCGTTTATGCCGAGCCATTGTCAACCCCGTTCGCGTGAGGAACCGATGCACATTTCTTCGCGGTATTTGGTGATTGTGCGGCGGGCCATGGGAAAGCCGCGCTGTGTGAGGATGTGTGCGATCTCCTCGTCGCTCAGGCGGTGGCGAGGCTGTTCGTTTTGAAGCAATTCGCGTATGATATCTTTAATACCGAGCGAGCTGTC
Source organism: Ktedonobacterales bacterium (assembly GCA_027311145.1). GTDB lineage: Bacteria > Chloroflexota > Ktedonobacteria > Ktedonobacterales > Ktedonobacteraceae > DTNP01. Next base: position 3,944 of record DAICZM010000412.1, on the reverse strand, counting down.
AAAAAAGTCTGCGAAGGGGATGAGGCGACCATTGGGCAAGAGGGCATATTTGTTTGCGGTTGCCCGGCTGACCGTTCCTTCATCGAGATTGAGGCGCGCCGCGACTTCGGAGCGGGTGAAGGGGCGCAGGTAGCGAATGCCTTTTTCTAAGAAATTGCGCTGGTGGTCAACGACGATTTCGGTGACACGGTGCAGAGTGCGCCAGCGTTTCTGGATGCACTCGATGAAAAACTGTGCGCGGTCAGTATAGTGGTGCATATAGCGTAGTCCCTCAGAGCTGGTGGGCAGGGAAGAGGGGTATAGTAGTCCCTGATAGGTATGGCTGTCGATGCGAAAATTGTAGCGTCGCTCTTCGATCAGTTCGATGTCAAAACCGTTCTCGTTTTTACGAATGATGACATCAGGGCGTACATAGGTGGCATCGCCGTTGCGCTTTGCCGGATAGTCGGCCCAATAGAGATGGGCGGGGAATGGATGCAGCATAGTGCGAATGTAGAGAGCGGCGCGACGAACCTCTTGCTCTGGTTGTTTGAGTTCGCGGGCGATCTCAAGGAATTGGTTGTGTCCCAGCCGTTCCAGATAGGTGTCGATTAAGCGATATGCGAGTGGATGAGCGGGTGAGAGTTCGTTGATGGCATGTAGTTGAATAAGAAGGCATTCGCGCAGATTGCGTGCGCCAATGCCGAGTGGCTCTAAGGTATGGAGTTGGCTCAAGACATAGGTAACGCGCTCGATGGGGAGTTGGAGTTGGGTGGCGATCTCTTCGATGCTGATTTCTAAATAGCCGCGCTCGTTGAGATTGCCGACCAACTGTTCGGCGATCAAGGCATCACGGGGTGTCACCAGGGCTTCGAGCTGACGTAACAATGTTTCGGCAAGTGTCTCGCCCATGGCAATGCGGGCGAGGGGATCATAGGGATCGTCGCTATCGACTTCAGTGAAACCGTAGTTATCGGAGTCATAGGACATTTGTTGTTGAGAGGTCCAGAGTGGCTCTGAGATGTTGGGCAAGTCATAGGGCGGTGTCGTTTCGTGTAGGTGTGTTGGTTGTACGGTGGGAGCGAAATGTCCGCACACGGCGCATGTTGGTCCAGAGAGGCGTGTGCCGCAAAAAAGGCAAACCCGCTGTTCCTGAACTTCGAGGACAGGATTTTCTGTTTGTTCCTGATTGACGGCGCGTTCCAGTTCTTCAGCTGAATAGTGCAGAAGCGTACTCGATGTAATCAGTCTGGTACTGACATGCAGGTTATGTTCTGGGCGTGGTGTATGTTCTAAACGCATACCGCATCCTCCTCACCAACCATTGACTAAGGGATAACTCATTCGGTCCATCCCCGACTGACCAGGGCGGCATGAGCGGCGTCTTGCTCTGCTGTTTGTTTGTTGCGCCCGTGTCCACGTCCTGCGACCAGTTTTCCGAGCAAGACTTCGACGGTAAATTCGCGATTATGTGACGGCCCCTCTTGATTGGCGATGCGATAGGAGGGCGTAATGCCATCATGGGCTTGGGCTAATTCCTGGAAACGGGATTTATTATCCTTAAACAGGCGTTTGGAAATAATATTGTGTGCGAGTGGCTCAAGGCGTGGCAGTAGGAATTGTTTCGTGATCTCTATGCCCTGGTCAAGATAGAGGGCGGCGAGGAGGGCCTCGAAGGCAGAGGCAAGCACAGTTGTCCACCGCCCGTGATATGTTCGCCTTTGCCCATCATCAGGAAGTCGTTGAGTTTGATTGCGCGTGCAAAATCGGCAAGTGTCTCGGTTCGTACCAATACAGCACGCACGTCTGTCAGCTCGCCTTCGGTGAGATTGGGATAGACGCGATAGAGAAAATCCGCGCTAATCATTGCTAAAATAGAGTCACCGAGGAATTCGAGCCGCTCATTGGAGCTTTTTCCTTCGCCTGCTGCTTCGTAAATGTAAGAGCGATGGGTAAGAGCAAGCTCTAGCAGAGCAGGATGGGAAAAATGGATGCCGATAATCTCTTCTAGAGCCTCATGCATTAGTTGACCTCCAAGAATACCTGCGTTTCATCCTGCACGGCACTGGTTACTGTGCCGATGCGCCAGAACATGATATCTGGGGCCAGCGTGGCTAGCGTGGGCCAGAGAGCAGGCTCGATGGCAGCGAAAAGTCCGCCAGATGTTTGTGGATCCCAGAGGATCGCACGTTCGACAATGCTAAGTTGTTCGCTGATACGCACATGCGGCATCAGATAGTCTTCGTTACGATGTGCCCCGCCGGGGATGCAGCCGAGTTCGGCATAGTGGAGTGCGCCGGGCAAGAGTGGCAGCGCGGCGTACTCAAAACGCATGCCGACTTTACTCTGCGTGGCCATTTCCCATGCATGCCCGAGTAGTCCAAAGCCCGTAATGTCCGTTGCCGCATGCACGGCAGCTCCAGCGCGTACAAGGGCCGCGCTGGCATCTCGATTGATGTGTGCCATTGACGCGATGGCGGCCTGTAAATGGTTTTCTTGTGCTAGTTCGCGTTTATGGGCGGTGGTAATCAGACCACTGCCTAACGGTTTCCCAAGCACGAGCAGATCGCCGGGATGTGCCCCGCCTTTTGTAAGGATATGCTCTGGATGGACCATGCCGGTGACGGCCAGGCCGTATTTGGGTTCTTTATCAGTGACGGTGTGGCCGCCGGCGATAATCCCTCCGGCATGGGCAACAATGGCAGCTCCTCCACGTAGAACTTCGCTCAGAATCGCGTAATCGAGATTGTCAGGCCAGGCAACGAGATTAATGGCCATCAGGACCTGGCCGCCCATGGCGTAGATGTCGCTGACGGCATTGGCGGCAGCGATGGCTCCAAAGGCGTATGGGTCATCAACGACGGGCGGAAAGAAATCCGCTGTGCTAATGATGGCTTGTTGCCCATTCACACGATACACAGCGGCATCGTCTGCGGCATTGAGGCCAACAAGCAGGGCAGCGGGGGCTGGATAACTGGCGAGTGGACGCAGAACCTGCGCCAGGGCTTCGGGGCCCATTTTCGATGCTCAACCCGCGCAACTGGCAAGTGAGGTGAGACGGATTTGTCTCCCTGTAGACATAGCGTGATCCTCAACGTTTCTCTAATGCACTACTCATGAGACATTGTAGCGCGTTTTGCTTGGAAGCGCAACGCTTATAGACGAAAACGGTAAGATGTGTTACGCTGTACCGTGCGGGTGTGCGTAACACAGGCAATCGCGACTTGTAAGAGTCGAGGAAAGTCCGAACTCCATAGAGCAGAATGCTGGTTAACGGCCAGTGAGGGTAACTTCAAGGAAAGTGCCACAGAAACATACCGCCCGACCAGAGAGCAAAGGACAGCGTGGCTTGTTGGTCGGGTAAGGGTGAAATGGTAAGGTAAGAGCTTACCAGCGGTCAGGTGACTGATTGGCTGGGTAAACCCCATTCGGAGCAAGACCAAATAGGAGGGATAGTGGCTGCGTTAAGCAGTTGCTAGCAGGCGGCTCGTCTGTTTCCCTGCGGGTTGGTCGCTTGAGGTGCTGGGCAACGAGCATCCCAGATAGATGATTGCCGTCGGTGTCTTCGCAAGGGGGCATGGATACAGAATTCGGCTTACGGGTTACGCATATACGCAACACAAGACGCAGGGCCACTTACTGAAGAAGTGGCCCTGCGTCTTGTGTTGCGTATATTGAGATGTTTGGCGTGATGTAAGAGAAATGCTCTATCGATCATACAAACAAGGTCATGGCTGTTTGTTAGAGAGAGGGACGGCCCCGCGTCATTGAGAGGTTATTGGCTGATGCGATCATGGTCAATGAGCCAGCGCAAAAAGTGGAGACGGCGGCTTTCTTCAATCAATTCGCGATATTCGCCCTGCTCGGACTTGTGATTGCGCAGATGTATCAAGCGGATCGCTTCGTCTTCAGAAAACCCCAGTGAGAGGAGCTGCTGAAATTCAGTACCATCGGTTGTATAAGAA
>DAICZM010000411.1 GCA_027311145.1 Ktedonobacterales bacterium | reverse complement strand
GTCGATATCTGTCCGTATGACTGCATTAGCATGGAGGGCCTTTCACGTGTGGTAAAGAGCGACCCGATGCATGTGGGAACTGCGAACTGGGCCGGTGGGGCCGACATGATTATTGACGAAGAAAAATGTATTCGTTGTGGCCTGTGCATTGTGCGTTGTCCAACGGATGCGATTTCGATGGTTCAGTTTGAGGTTGCTAGCCCGAATAGTCGCTGGACAGTCTCGAAGATTCCCGTGATTAACATGCGTTAATCACTCACACGTAGAAAAACGACCAGCCGCGACGCAGCAATCCCATATGCCGGCTGGTCGTTTTTCTGTGCTTTTTGTGCTAGCCCCCTTTTCCTACTCTATTGCGCGATAGGCACTTTCTAGCGATAATAAGCTACAGACCGATAGATAGACTATGCTACATATGAGAAGGTTTTTGAAGGAAGTGACATGATGTCTGGTAAAGTGCAAAAAATGGTATGGTGGGGAATAGCTCTCGTGCTATTGAGTCTGCTTGCAGCCTGTGGCTCCACAGGACAGACAAGCAGTAGTAATACAGGCACAACAACGCAGTCACAAGCCACAACAGGGACAGGTAGCACGACAACATCGTCTATGCCTGCTGCTAGTGCGACGAAATCATCAGGTCCCCTGGTGATCGCTACACCCACGCCTGTGACAGGTGGGAATGGTCAAGGCCAACAGATAACACTGGCTGATCGTGTCTTGGTGATTAGTAACACGGTGAAACAGAATGGGAGTAGTGCGGGTCTGGTGGCGATTAGTATGACGATCAGCGTAAAAAATACGGGCACCAAAGATATTCCCAATAACGCGAACTATTTCCAATTGGTGGGTGCAGAAGGAGATGCGTTCGGTCTCCCAATGGCGTCGAGTAATTCGCCACTTTTTGGAACGATTGCGAGTGGCAGTGTGCGAAGTGGTACTATCATTTTTCAGATTCCTACAGCGGCGTCTAATGGGTTGCGCCTGCTTTTCCGCTCTGAGGTAGCGGGTGAGACAGTCTTCGTGACGCTACACATGTAATTCCGGTACAGCCTTGCTATCACCGCAAGGCTGTAGGGTGTCCTTCAGGCGTGAAGTCGCTCGCGCATAAATTGCAAGAGGACGCGATCAATGCGGGTGTCTTCACACCAACGTTGCTCAAGATTCTCGCGCCCTGTGAATGTACGTAGAGCCATGCGTGTGACATCGTCATAGATGCCGCTCGCGGAACCTTGATAGTCGCCTGCCAGCGTGAGCAAGTGTTGGAGTTCCTGTGCTATTGTATGGTCGATGGGCTGCATATCCTCAGATGCGCTCGGAAACAGATAGAGCTTATGGAGTTGTAAAATGCGCTGTAGCTCGATAATGGGCGTTGGGTGATCGTCTACGCGCAGGTCAATAAAACGGTCATTAAAGCCGCTATAGCCACCGTGTGCGCGTACAACAAGCAATGCGGCCGATTGTTGGCCGCGACTGTCACCGCCAGCAGCTTGCGCGGCGGCAAGTGCGGTGAGTAGACGATCACACAAGAGACCGGAGGTCTCTTCAAACGTGCGTGCCATTGCCAGGATGGTATCTGCGCCGACGAGGATATTGCCCTGGCAAGTATAATGTTCGCCCGTATGGCCGCCGGCCCAAGAAAAACATTGTGTGCCTGTAAAAGTTGCGGGTGTACCTGTTGGTGCGATAATCCCGACTTGCCGTTCCTCACGCAGATCGTCAGTGGTGGTGAGTATGGTGAGCGTCTCTTGCGCCGTCAGGCCTTGCGCGAGCAGTTCTAACCCACGCGGCCCATAGCTGGTGTTGGCCCAAGATTGAGTGGCAATCGCCCCAATCCCGGCTTTTGCCCAGGGGACAACGGCCCCCACAGAAAGAAATTTAGATTGTACCGCGATCCCGAGTTCACCTGTCTGGGGATCGCGTGCTACGATAGAAAAAGTCATAGAAGTCCTCCAAAGGATGAAATGAAAAATAAGGCTGCTGCATTATAGCACGTAAGTCTTTAAAGGCTCTAGCGGCTTTTGGTGAAAGAACAGTTTATATTTTGCCCAATGTGGCGGAGATGTAAAATTTGTTAAATTTTTGTTAAGAAAAGGTGTCGCGAACCCTTGACTTTTAGCGCACGATTAAGCAAAATGGTAAAGAGCCTGAGTGGTGAGAGATAGCGTCCTGCCAAGACGTATATCTTGCATGACACAGGCGAGTGTACCACCGATTGGGTATCCGCTCTCCTTGCTTTTCGTGTAGAATGATAGGTAGGGGAAAATGTCATCGTCCATGGAGGAGAGGCGTATCCGATCTATAAGGAGCGATGATGGTGCGACAGGACTGGTCAGATGAAGATTTAGCTCAGCGGTTACAACAACATGACCCGGAGGCTTTGGAAACGCTCATCTCCCGGTATTCTCGTGAAGTATTTTATTTTATTCGCCTGGTGCTAGATGGGATTGGGGTGGCCCAGGACGCAGAGGAATGTGTCAATGATCTCTTTGTGGCTGTCTGGCAAGAGATTGAGACATTTGACCCCGCACGGGGAACATTACGGACATGGCTGACCATGCGTGCGAAATATATTGCCTTAGATCGCCGTCGCCAACTCTGCCGTCGTCAAACACATAGTCTGCAATCTGCGGACGAGACGCGGCAGTGGTCGACTGCGAATGGCTCTGGCGGGCGCAGTGGTTTTAGTGGGGGGGGCTACGAGCATGAGTATCGAGCGACGCTTCCTCCTCACCCAGAGTCGAGTATGGAAAATTTGATTGAACAAAGTGAAAGGCGCGAAGAATTGCGCCTCGCCTTGGCGACGTTGCCTGAGCTTGACCGCTATCTCATCTATCAGCGTTATTTTAAATTCGCCAGCACGGAAGAACTGGCGGCTAAAACGGGCCTGACCCGCCATGCCGTTGATACACGACTCTGGCGAGCGCGGAAGAGTTTACGCGAAGCGCTCAAGGAGCATGCATATGAGTATGAACGAATTTGAGAGTCTGTTAAACGAGTGGGAGGATGGCCCTCCCCCTCATATTCTATCAGAGCAAGCGTTACACGCGCCTGATGATTTTTCCGGCGATGAGCTGGATTTTGCGCATGAGATGGGGGAGTTGTTTTGTCTCAAAGACGAGGAAATTCCACCATATTTCGCGCAAACGTTGTTAGAGGCCGAAGAGCATCGTTTTGCTTCTGCCGAGGAAAATTTTGAGCAGAAGACCTACGTCCATGTCTTTCAACGGCTTCAACTCCAACGGCAACTCTTTCCACACTCGCGCCCAACTGTCCGCTCACTGGTCACGGCATTGCCCATGCAACGCTCTATGATGGCTCTGGTTGCGGCGTGCTTATTTGTTATGCTCTTTACGATGTTTGCGACTGGCACATCGTTTGCAAAGGGGTGGAATGTTCTCTGGTCTGGGGCGCATAGCGGGGTAATTCAGGTGAGTCATTATCCCAGCAGCGGCTCGGCCCCCACCGCTCATACCGTCCAAAAAGGCCGTGTGGCCAATGCTACACCCGCTCCCGCGCTTAACCTTGTAGATGCGCAGCAACTCCTCCATTTCTCGATGTATTGGCCCAATTTTATGCCGGATAGCTATGTGTTAAGCAATATGTATCTCCATCAGGGAACGGGACATATCTGGGCCGATGGCCCAATTCTAGAATTAGATTACCATAATACTGCCCCTGGTATTCCGTTACGCGGCACAGGACATATCGTGATCTGTGAATTTAAGCCGCTTGGTGACGTGTTTCAGGTTGTCCAGCTAGGGGCCGCCCATCTTATTCAGATTGATAATAATGGTCAGGCCACGGCGATTTATGTCGATGGACAATGGACGCCGATCAATAGGTTTTCGCATGATTGGGTCTATGGCGAGCGCAGTGAGCTTATTTATGAACGTGATGGTGTCATTTTCTGGATTGTTGGTGATCAGCGTGATGGTGTCAATAGCAATGTTCTACGTCAGATAGCCGGTTCTCTCTCGGTCTTCAATGTCAATCGGGCGGCACGTATGGGTGGACATATGCAGACCGTATTGCAATCGCCAGACGATAACACCTGGATTTTTGCCAATGACGTGGTCTATTCTGACAACTCGGATGGCCTACTCACTGGTACGAGCGTTGGTATTGTGGGTAAAGGCGGCGAGGCGTCACAACCACCACAGTTGAAAGGGAGTGTACACTCGCATTGAGTTGAATGTCGCCGTCACATGTGTGTCGGCTGTTCTGCAAGTGCGAATGTCAGGAATGCTATGTCCTTTATGCGGAGGCGCAACGTACAAGCTGTATCCTCTCAAGCTGGACGACGTTATCGCTTTAACCGGGCATTCGCCTCTGACTCAAAACAGTGTTTTTTGAGCAAGAACGCGCTCTGGCTGGCATTGCTGGTTATCTTGCTCACCGCTTGTGGCCCCGTTGCCAATCTCAATCAGCCACCGGCTTCCGCTCTCCCTAGTGCGTATACATATACCTCGCC
>DAICZM010000410.1 GCA_027311145.1 Ktedonobacterales bacterium | reverse complement strand
CCCGTCCGTTCCCCCACCGTATCGGATGACGTTTGACAGAACACTACGCGGACGCGGACGCGCGCAGGGCCAGTTCAACCTGTTTAACAGTTTCTTCGAGCATGGCATCATCAAGAGCCAATGAGATGAAACATGCTTCAAACTGCGAAGGTGGCAGGTAGATGCCGCTTTCGAGCATATGCCAAAAGAAACGGGCAAAACGGGCCGTATCGGAACGCTTTGCAGCAGCGTAGTCGGTGACAGGCTCAGCTGAAAAATACAGGCAGAACATCGCTCCAATGCGTACCACTTGAGCAGCGGTTCCCGTTGCGCGCACGGCCTCGCTAATACCATCAGCCAGGAGTTTACTTTTATGTTCCAGTTTTTCGTATTGACCCGGTTTGCGCATCTCATGCAGCGTAGCGAGGCCAGCCGCCATCGCCAGCGGGTTGCCAGAGAGCGTGCCCGCCTGATACATCGGGCCGGCCGGTGCTACCTGTTGCATAATCTCGCGCCGCCCACCATATGCGCCAACAGGCAAGCCACCACCGATGATCTTGCCAAAACAGGTCAGATCTGGCACAATGCCCGTGCGCTCTTGCATGCCACCCAGCGCGACGCGGAAACCAGTCATCACCTCGTCGAAGATCAGTAGCGCGCCATACTGCTGCGTCAGGCTACGCAACTGTTCTAGAAAGCCCTCTTGCGGCAGTACCAGGCCCATATTGGCTGCAACAGGCTCAACAATAATCGCGGCAACCTCGTCAGGATAGGCACGGAAGAGTGCTTCAACTGCGGCAGCATCGTTATAGGCAGCGGTGAGCGTATTTTTGGTCGTCTCGGCTGGCACGCCCGGACTATCGGGCAAACCCATCGTCGCCACGCCGGAACCCGCCTGCACGAGCAGCATGTCCGCGTGCCCATGATAGCAGCCACTAAACTTAATAATCTTATTGCGTCCAGTAAAAGCACGGGCGACACGCAGCGCGCTCATGGTGGCTTCAGTGCCGGAATTGACGAAGCGCAACATCTCGACCGCGGGAAAGCATGCCATCACGAGCTTCGCCAGTTCGCTCTCGGCCTGTGTGGGCGCACCAAAGCTGAAACCACGCGAGCTGGCCTCTACAACCGCTGCAACAACTGTAGGATGGGCATGGCCCAGGATCATCGGTCCCCAAGATTGCACATAGTCCAGATAGCGGTTACCATCGACATCATAGAGAAAGGGGCCGCTGGCATGGTCAATGAACACAGGTTCGCCACCCACGCCACGAAATGCGCGCACGGGACTATTCACACCGCCCGGCATAAGCGTAACCGCCTCTTGATAAAGTTCATGCGAACGGGAAAGCGTCAAACGGCTGCCCGTATCTATAGGATTACTCATTTTTCCTCTTATGCCCCAATTGCTTCCAGAATATCCGCTATCGGTTGCGCGACACAGGTAAACATGGGCGTATCGCGCAAGGTATACATACTGGCCTCAGTCTCACGCAATTCCTGCACAAGGTCCAGGAAGTCCGCAAGATGGTCCGTCTCGAAAGCCACGACAAATTCCTGATCGTCCAGCCCAAAGGAATAGGTCGTGTTAAGCGAGACACTGGGATACTTCAGACCAACGCGGATATGCTCATTCATCATACGCTTGCGATCTTCCATCGGCAAGGCATACCAGGGGCGCGTCTTGACAAAAGGATAGACAAAGAGATATTTCTTGTCGTCGGGCTGAATGACGAGGCGGGGATCATGCACGCCACGCGCATTTTTGCCCACATAGACCGAACGCTTGGTCATTGACAGAAAGCTATGCGTTTCACGCAGATATGGTCCCAGCGCACTACGCCGAATCTGGCTGCTGAGCGTGCGCAAGTCCTCGATATCATAGGTAGCTTGCCAGACCATAAAATCGACATCGGAGCGCAAGCCGTACAAGCCAAAAGTCCGTACCAAGGCGTCTTCGCCGTAATCGCTAATAAGCTTATTGAGTTGCGTCTTGCCTTGCTCACGTACCTCCGTGGGTAAAAGCATCCATTGCGGGTCAAGCTTGTAAAAAGCAAAACGCACTAACTGACGCGGCTGCTTGGGTTTGGGCTGCGCATGTGCAGCTACGGGAGCCGTTTGCACGGTCTCGGAAGAATGGGCTGTATCTGAAGTAACAACACTTTGCTCTGTCATAATGATCCTCATCTATAGTATAGTAGGCGTGTAATAACACACAATTGCCTCGACCAAACCATCAATCGTAAACTCAGTCGCCTCTATCTGCACGGTAAGGCCGAGTTCACGCGCAGTCTGAGTGGTAATAGGGCCAATACAGGCAATAAGACATGAGTCGCACAAAGACAATGATTCGTGTGGCTCGCTCTTTTTTAGCCATGCCACAAAGTTGCGCACGGTTGACGAGCTGGTAAAGGTTAAGACATCCAATTGCTTCTGGCGCAAAAGATGCAATACCATCTGCCCTTGCTCATCATCGCTGCCGACTGCGTGCGTATAATAGGCGGCAACCTCTTCTACATGTGCCCCCTCATGTTGCAGTGCGGTTACCAATATTTTACGAGCTTCAGCAGCGCGCGCAAGCAAGATACGCTGACCTTGAAGCGTTGTGCCACGCTGATGCGCATCCGCGATGAGGGCTGAAGCCACGCTTTCAGCAATATATTCATCGGGAATGAGATCGGCAGTAATGCCATAGCGTGCCAGGGCGGCAGCGGTTGCGGGGCCAATGGTTGCCACGCGCACCGAACGCAGAGCGCGTGGGTCGTAACCCAAATGGCGCAACCGTTCACAACAAATCGTCACCCCATTGGCACTCGTAAAAACAAGCCAGCGATAGTAGGGTTGGCCAGTCTCGTCAGTTGCGAAAATATGCAGCAAGGCTAAATCCAATTCGCTCCAATCCGAAGGTGGTACGATGCGAATGGTAGGAAACTCAATGGGCAACGCACCAAGTTGTTGCAGTCGTTCGCTCAACACGCCCGCCTGATCGCGTGTGCGCGTGACCAGCATACGTTTGCCCTGTATGCGCGTAGTTGTGCCCTGTTCTGAGAAAAGATCAGACACGTTGACGCTCCTGCTCTCGGTTACTGTCTATACTGCGAATAATCGCTTCGGCCCCTTGCGCGAGTGCCTGCTCAGCCACACTCATACCTAATGCCTCGACATATTCGATATTTGTCTCGGCTGTCCAGGGCATACGCTGTTGCACACACACCTGCTGCTGCCCATCAAGGCTGATCACCAGGCCACGCAAGGTTAGCACACCCATCGCGATTTCGCCATAGGCAGCGACAGGTAGATAACAGCCAGCACCAAGCCGCCGCATAAACATGCGCTCGGCAGCAGTCTCGGCATGCACAACAGCATCATCCAGGGGAGCCAACAAAGCACGCAAAGCTGGCTCATCGCGCGTTTCCAGACCCAGCGCACCCTGCCCAGGGGCGGGCAGCAACAGAGTAATGGGGAAGTAGGTCAAACGACCCGCAAGGCTTTCATGCCGTCCCAGACGATGCAGACCAGCAGCGGCTAGAACAATGCCATCATAATCACCTGCTTCTAATTTGCGCAAACGCGTGTCAACGTTGCCACGTAACGAAAGGATTTCAGCATCAGGGCAAATAGCCCGTATTTGTGCGGTTCTACGCAGACTACATGTTCCAACACGCATTGAAGGTGTAAGATGTGCATAAGGAACAACAGGCAGAAGCGTACCGTGTGTGATCTCAAAGGCCACATTCGAGACAAAAACATCACGCACATCCTCACGCGGGCCAGTCACAACCAGATGCAGATCATCAGGGAGTGCCGTTGGCAGGTCTTTCAAGCTATGCACAGCCAGATCAATGCGTCGTTCCCGCAGCGCATGCTCGATCTCCGTCACAAACACGCCATCACCGCCAATGCGTGAAAGCGGCACATCCGTGATGCGGTCGCCCGTGGTGTGAATCTGCTCAATGACAATCTCAAGATTGGGCCACGACTGATGTAGTCGTGTGATGATTGACTCCGTCTGAATCATGGCGAGTTTGCTGGCTCGTGTTCCTATCGTGATCCGCTTCATCTTTTTCTCTCAAATCAAACAAATAGCGCAGCGTCTCAGCATAAATATGCCCCTGTCCATTGGCCGCTGCGTCTTTTAAACGTAATGTAGGGGTATGGAGCATCTTATTCATCAGGCGGGTGGTAAGCTCCTGTATCGCCGCCAGTTCGCGTCCTGAGAGTGAAGAACCCAATTGGCGCATCGTGCGTTCCAGTTCTTGCTGGCGCAATGCATCCACGTGCTGGCGGAGATCGCTAATGGTACCAACCACGCTCAACGATGACAACCAGCGTTCAAAAGCGCGTATTTCGTCCGCCACAATGGCCTGCACTTGCTCAACCTCTTGCAGACGCAAGCGGATACCACGCTCAACCTCTTCCTGTAAATCATCCAGGTTATAGAGGTGGACGTTGGGTAATGTATTGACAGTCGGCTCGATATCACGGGGCAACGCAATATCTATC
>DAICZM010000040.1 GCA_027311145.1 Ktedonobacterales bacterium | reverse complement strand
CTCTTCAAGTAGCCTCGAGACGCACGAGTGGTAAAACTTTACCGCTCGTGCGTCTCTTCTTCGATGATCGCTACTCATTGAAACAGCCGCTTCGCATCAGGCTTCTCACCAACATAACCGTCATCAAACTACAACGTGTGGTAGAATGCCAACAACAATGGCAGCGAATTTGCCCACGCTCTACAGAAGCAGCAAAACTACATTAAGAGGAATAAAGTGATGAATGAAACAAGCATACAGGAGCAGCAACCTGCTCCCGATTTTACTCTTCCCGCCGTTCGCTGATACCGATACAACGATTTCACTGGAAAGGAGCAACCCGTGGAGTTCACTGAAGTAGTCCGCAAACGTCGTATGGTCCGCCACTTCACCTCCGAGCCAGTGGCCCCCGAAGTAATCGACCGTATGCTCGAATTGACACGTCACGCACCCAGTGCTGGCTTTACGCAAGGACAATCTTTTATTGTTGTCACACAGCTTGATCTCAAAAAAGCGATTGGACGACTATGCGGTGAAGAAGAATATATAGCTGAAGGCTTTCACCCATTCGTCTCCGAGGCTCCCGTTCTCTTTATCCCCTGCACCAGCGAGGCCGCGTATCACCGCCGCTATCAGGAAAACGACAAGTTGAGTGAAGATGGTACTGAAATTGTGTGGCCCGTTCCCTACTGGCACATGGACATCGGCTGTGCCGTTATGCTTCTGTTGCTAGCAGCAGTCGATGAAGGTCTGGTTGCAAGTTTTGCTGGATTTCCCGCTAAAGGCATTGAGGAACTGCACACACTGCTCAATATTCCTGAAGAGGTAACGCCTGTGGGTGTCATTCCTGTCGGCCACCGTGCTCAAGATACTCCTTCTCCATCTCTCAAGCGCGGACGCAAAGCCGATACAGACTATATCCATCGCGAGGGCTGGTAAGCTTTCTCAACTCTTACAACGTTGCGATGCACCACCTGGCGCACTGTGAAATCGGAAGATCACGCCAGTGAGGTGCTAGCAACAGTTGGGAGCTTGCAGATGTAACACTCAAAGCAGAAAAAGGGAAACACAACTCTTATGATAGTATTTCGCGCATTTACGTATCGTCCCTTTGCGCTGCTATGGAGCGGACAAGTTATCTCCCGCCTGGGCGATAGTCTCTTTACCATTGCCCTTGCCTGGTGGGTTTTACAGAAAACTGGCTCGGCAACAGCAATGGGCATCGTGCTGATCTGCTCTACGGTTCCCATGCTCCTGTTCATTCTCTTTGGAGGAGTCGCCGTAGACCGTCTGCCCCGCATGCGCCTGATGCTGATCTCCGATCTGCTCAGCGGTTGCGTGGTCCTTCTGATTGCCTTCCTGGCCTTCCAGCAACGACTCGAACTCTGGCAAATCTTTGTCATGAGCGCTTTCTTTGGCGTCGTTGAAGCATTTTTCTCGCCCGCTTACACTGCTCTCGTTCCAGAACTCGTGCCAGCCGATCTTCTACCAAGTGCAAACTCGCTTAGAAGCATCAGCATACAAGCGGCGCAATTCATCGGCCCCGCTATTGCAGCGGCTATCATCACACTGGGTGGAACGTCGCTCGCGTTTGCCATCGATGGCATATCCTTTTTCTTGTCTGCTGCCTGCCTGATAGCACTTCCACGCATAGAAACCATGCGACAAAGCGAGGAGAAAGAGGCAGGTATACTACAGGACCTGCGCACAGGAATCAACTCAGTGCTGCATTCACCCTGGTTGTGGGTGACATTGGTCGTTGCTTGCGTCAGTACCCTTTTCCTGTCCGGCCCTTATGAGGCAGCCTTACCCTTGCTCGTGAAAGAACGCTTTGGGACACAGGTGGGTATCTACGCGCTCCTCACCTCGCTTTCCGCGCTTGGCTCCGTCTGCGCAGCGTTCTGGCTTGGACACTTCAAACGGCTACGTCGGCGTGGGCTGCTCACCTACGGTGCATGGGCCCTCTCAGGTTTGATGCTCGTAGCAATGGGCTTACCAATTGGCGTTGTGGGGGTATGTATTGCCTTCTTTATTCAGGGAGCAGCATTTTCAACCTTGGGGCTATCCTGGATGAATACCTTACAAGACCCGGCATTCGTTTCTCCTGAACTGTTAGGACGCGTTGCTAGCATCGACCTTTTCGTCTCTACTGGACTACTTCCCGTCGGCCTTGGTTTAGCTGGCATCGCCGCAGACCGACTCGGCGCACCCACAATTTTTATCCTATTCGGGGCTATCGCGACGGGTCTCATCCTGTTAGGATTGCTGCATCCTGCTATTCGTGCTGTAGATTAGCGAGTAATCTTTTGCGTTCTCATCGGAATAAACATAGCGAAAGCGAATACCCAATCTTCCTCACGAAAAGGGAGCAAAACCCCGCATGTGCTAAAAATCGGTAAAGCGTGTACAAAGTTTCCCATTAGACTCGAGACCATTAATTTCACGCTCCAGGCACAGCAAAACCACGCTTCCGCAAACGTTGAAGCAAGGCGGGACGGCGCAAATATCCCTGTATCCACGCGCCGAAACGGGCCTGGAAATTCTGCGACTCGTTAAACTGCTCAGCCGCATTACGCAATTCGACCAGCAAATGCGTTGCCTCATCATATCCAGAGCTTGAACTACGCACAAGCAACTGATTAATCTGTTGCCAATGCACTTCCTGGTGATCGTGAATATCTTGCAAATGACGCAAACGCTCCTGCCGTTCTCGCTCGCTTTTTTCACGCTCAAGCATTTCCTTCACTGCTTTACTTTCCGCTAACAGTGTCGTATAAGGAACCAACTCTCCCTCTTCCAACGGCCTTTTCGTCTTGCTCAAACCCAGTTCTCGTAATTCTTTGACCAGCAAACGACTCAGCCCAGACTCATTGCGCGCCAGGCGTACAAGATAATCACTACGGCGATCTTGCGGCAACAACTCAACCCAGGCCACAAAATCATCTTTCAACGATGATGGAGCAGAACGGCTATGACGTGCTACCGCCGAAAGCAGTTCTTGCGGGACTTGCAGCAACGCCGCTAATGCAAGTTGCGCCTCGGTCAGATTTCCAAAATCAGGCGGTACGGCGGGTGTACCACGCAACTTAGCCTCCTCTTCCTCTTCCTCATTATCACATTCTTCTACATCGTCGCCCACAATAAAACGCTGGCTCGCGAGCCACGCAATATACAACGCGCGCAGGTCGCCATTCATCAATTCATCGCGAATGCCAATCAGTGATCCCAGTTCATACTCAACCCACTGGTCAGGAGACTCTATCTCACTAAAATGTAGATCGAGAATGTCACACCGTGGAGATTTCATGAAGGTAACAAAATCATCGCAATCGTAATTGTCGATGAGATCAGCAGGCAAAACACCATGAGGGAAACGCAAGGCAAAATGTGGCGACCCCCAGTTCGCCCAATAGAGAAAACCATCGAAGAAATCACGCAACACAGTCATAGAGTCATGTTTGAAATCGCCCCAGTGATACTCAATCAGAGCATGAGTAAGCGTGGCTTCAATATGGCTGGAAAGTGCATTCACCTTTGCAAGCTCTGCTTGTGTAAGAGGTCGATCAACCGTCATAAATTCATAGCGTTGATATTCGCTCATCAGCAATACCCCTCCAAATACAGTATCACCCGCAGCATATCACGCCATACAATACTGCTTTCGCGCACCTGAGTGCAGAAAACCAAGCACACAGCAATAAAAACTATGGGCTAGTAGTGTATGACAAATGCGCATGCTTTCTTTTATACTTGGTTTTGTATCATATTTTTTGCAAGAAAACATATTTCACACCATTTTATAAGGAGACGTTATGCCAAGAAAGTGGAAAATCGGTACTCTACTCACCTTCGCGTTAGCCATACTATTTTATCTTTTCTTCCAGACCAGTAAACATTTCCCTGCACTGGCACATGTCAATGCGTTTGCCAATGACCCCTATGACGCTGTTGGTTCTTTTAGCGTACAATTTGCTCTGTTTACTGCATTTCTCTCACTCGTCCGCGCTTTTCGCCCGTATCACTCTCAACTAGCACCAGCTCGTCAGGAACGTTTGCTCTTATCAGGAGCATCGTTCTCCTGTTTATCCATAGCCGTAACCATAGTTGCGGATGGCATAGCACTACTGCGCCACCCCACGCTCTGGCTTGGCAAACCAGCCGGATACATGTTAGTCCTCCTGGTCGGAGGGATGATGCTTCTCACAGTACTGGTAGGTTGGTATCTTTACCACTGCGCACAAACACTACCTTCATCTTTAGCGCATAACACCTGGATCAGAGCAATTGGCATTTCTAGCATAAGTTTGTTTATCCTGATCTTCTATCCTGAAAACTTGAGTCAGAGTATCCATGGCGAACTTCTGACCGTTCTCGTTGGTATACTCTTTCTATTTATACCGACATGGGCTATCGGCACTGCCATCTCCTCTGCTCCAAAGGCTTTTTTCGAGGATACTGTAGATGATTTTGCTTCAGTCTACTACTGGCTTAAAAAACATAGCGGTCCTTTTGCTATTTTCTATCATCTTCTTGAGCAGATAGCACACTGGCACGCCGTATATGTAATACTACGTTGGCTGAATCCACGGCAACATAGATGGAATATCGTGTTTTTGATCGGAGGAATCATGGGCCTGCTCCTACTATTCGCAGAAATGACGGGTGAAGGTGGCGGTCAAATCCCTATTGGGCGACTAGCCCTCATCATGACCATTTTTCTCAGCATCGAATGTACCGGTGTACTGATCGGGTACGCCCTTCTAGCGAATCCGCTGGGACTTTTCCGCAACGCCAGAACGAACCTTATTCCATCCACAACATAGTATTACCAAGAATATGATAATACTCAAAGAACAACATCGAATAGATGCACCATAATAGTTAAAAGGGAGATTATACATGACCAAATGCGTCTCATTATTTCGCGGCATTAATGTCGGCGGCCACCACATGGTACGCATGCAAGACTTGAAAGAGTTACACGAAACACTCGGCTTAACAGAGGTTACCACCTACATTCAAAGCGGCAACGTGGTTTTTCATAGTGATGTTACAGATGTCGTTCAACTTACCCAACGCCTTGCAGAAAACTTTGCTCTGAAATTTGGCTTTCAAGCCAACGTAATGCTACGCACATCAGAAGAGTTCGACGCACTGGTTGCTCAAAACCCTTTCCAGCACGATCCAGAGAAAGAGTCAAAATGGATAATCGTCCTATTTCTAGCAACCCATCCAGACCACGGCGCACTGGACTATCTTCAGCAGATTTACAATGGTCCCGAAACATTTCATCTCATCGGGCAAGAATTATTTATCTATTATCCTAACGGTAGCGGACGCTCAAAACTAACCAATGCCTTGCTTGATAAAGCACTCAAGACTAGTGGAACAGCAAGAAACTGGAATACTGTACTCCAGTTGCAGAAATTACTCCACAACCTTTGATATTTTAGATTCCCCAAAGATACTATTGTTGCCGCCCTGTCTACCCAAAAACGGAATCTCAATCAAAAAACAGCCTACATAGAGCGAAAATAGAGCTTACTAGGGTATACTATTCAGTAATATGCTTTCTGTGCTGGCAAAAGGCGGTAATATGAGTGATCGAGTAGCAGGAAATATCCAAACACGACCCAAACCATTGCTAAAAACATCCCCGCAGGAACACCTTTTGCAACGTGCTTGTGCTTGTGGTCAACACACACCTGCAGGAGGTGACTGCCCCTCATGCAAGCAACAACCAACTATAGCATCTTCTCGCAGTGGAGCAATCCTCGCCAGACAAGCTTTTGGTACTACAGGTACAACCTCTGCCAATGTAAATCGCATTCTGGCTAGTTCTGGCAGACCGCTAGACTCGGCACTCCAACAAGAGATGGAACAACACTTTGGCTATGATTTCTCACAAGTACGCGTGCATTCAGATGCAGATGCAGGACAATCAGCACAAGATGTTCGTGCGCACGCATACACAGTAGGACACAACATCGTGTTTGGCACCGGTCAGTTTGCCCCTCACACCCATGCTGGCAGACATCTCCTTGCTCATGAACTGGCCCATGTGATACAGCAAGATGGAAGCACACCAACAGCACATTTAGAGATCAGCAATCCACACAGCCCAGCCGAGCATGAAGCAACCTCCATTGCAGATCAATTCCCTCCTATGACTCCCTCTCAAGGCAAACAACAACCCATACCACACCCCTTGCGTGTAACCCATCCAGCCATTATGCGCTCTCCTATTTTCGATAGCACAATGGAAATCTGCCATCACCTCCTAAAATCTCGTGTCTTTCACGTATCACAAGGAGGAATCGTTGTTACGGCTCATGCCAGTTGGGAAGCGAGTCCTGACTGGCGTGGTGCTGAGCCACCAAGCTGTGGACATGATATGTACAATATGACGCTCACTCGCGTCGCATGGCCCTTTGATTCTGAAGTCGCGAATTGCGAGTTTCAGAACGGAAGATCTGTTTCCAAAAATTGGACGGGGCTACCAGAGGACGATTATTATCTAACAATCTGGACCAATAACACCAACCCCAACTGCTGCTTACGTGGAGAAATCTCCGTCTCTCAGGAAAGCGGACTGAATGGCTCCTCGTGTAGTGGCGATATTGCCACATTATCCACCGGTGAGAAAATTGGCAAAGCTATCGAACTCTCCGCTGGTAAATTAGGTGGAGAAACGGGGAAACGCATCAGCGAACTTCTGACACCTAAATCTATCGCGATCATGGTCGCCTTCACAGGGGCATATGTGTTTTCGCAAACTACGCCGGTCGGGTGGCTAGCAGACATCATCGTTGTAGGTTTGATTGCAGCAACGGTCTGGATGCTCGGCCAAGAAGCCATTGAGATTATAAAATTACTCATCGAGTTTTTCAAAACAGCTTCCGAAGCAACAAATGAAGAAGGCATCGACCATGCAGCAGTTTTGTTTGCGCAAGCGATCACCAAAGTTGGTGTAGACATCATTGTTGCCATTCTTTTCCACAAAGCTGGCAAAGCAGCAAATTTGACCCCGCCCGGGCCACGCTCACCCGGCTTAATTGAAGTACTACAGATCGAAGGGGGCAAACTCAAAACCACACTGCTCGACCAACAAGCGTATGCAAACTACGCAACAGAAAATGGTGCTGTCATCCGCGTCGTTGAGAAGATACCAGATAGTACGCTGATGATGGAAAACCAGAACACTGGTGGCTCTTCGCCAAAAACAAGTGGGAGTAGGACAGGCTCCACAGAAAGCAAGGTTACAGAGCCAACTAGTTCCAAGGGCCGCAGTGATTTACCCGGCAAAGACACTATCGCGGGTGGTGGTGTAGCAAAACAAAGACCAGCTCCACCAGAACAATCACCATCTGCCCCCACAGAAAATGAATCCACAAGGGCACAGAAAGAAAGCGGCGAACAGCAGGAAAGACGCCTGTTGAGAGAGGATCGTGCATCTGGACGCGCCGCCAATAGCGCGACATACCATGTCTATGAAGGGGGCAAGCAAGGCTCATTCAGCCAATGGCTTAGCAATCTGCAAAATCATATCAAGAAGACATTTCAAGAACAGGTAAACCAACCAGCACTAAATGACAAGCCACTTGGTGAAAATACCTACTCATTTATTCAAAAATATCCAAACCTGAAAGCTGCATGGAAAAAAATGAATCTGGGTATCGACACCCAGCTTAAATCAATCCAGACACAGAAATTCGCTGCCGAGGGCGATCAAGTTCGGATACGCGAGTTACTGAACATCGAAAAAAAGCTTGAGGCTCAGCGTGCAGAACTCGCCGAGTTCGAGGCAGGCAATGTAGGCAACAAACGCCCTGACTTGGTAGAACTTTTCTTTGCAGAACGGCGTGCTATCGTCACTGATATCACACAGCGCACAGGTGATCCATTACATAATTTTAAAACCGCGTTCTATATTGAAGTACTCAAAGCTATTCTCGGTTGGAGCGATGTCAACGGAGTGAACTTCAACACCGTCTACGATCAAAACATCACGCCTTAAATGAACAGCCATAGTAAACTTACACTACTCCGTTCGAGCAGCAGACCCAACAGCACATCGGTAGATTAGTACAGTTTAGCCATTATTCCCAACACGCATCTTCTGTAAGCAGTGTTTCTGACAGTCCAGGAAAGGGATCCTCTCATGCAAGATAGATTTACCAACAAAGTTGCATTAATCACAGGAGCAGGCTCACAACGCGGTATTGGACGCGCTACCGCACTGGCCCTGGCCAAAGAAGGCGCAAAGGTTGCTATTACCGATATTGTATCCGAACATGTGCAGAGCGTCACGCGGGAATTAGAAACAATTAGCCCGTCACTAGGGATGGTTGCTGATGTACGTGATAAACAGGCCATGCTCAATGTAGTACAGCACATTACAGAAACATTTGGTGGACTAGATATTCTTATCAACGTGGCAGGCCTGACCCGCCCCACGCGTTTCCTTGACATCTCTGAAGAAGAATATGATTTAGTTGTAGATGTCAATCTCAAAGGTACTTTTTTGACAACACAAGCTGCCGTCCCTGCCCTCCTGAAACGTGGCGGGGGAACCATCGTCTCACTATCTTCCGTTTCAGGGCAACGCGGCGGCGGCGTCTTCGGCTCCTCCCACTACAGCGCGGCAAAAGCAGCTATCATGGGCTTCACTAAAGCCATTGCGCGCGAACTTACCCCGCTCGGTATCCGCGTTAACTGTGTCGCCCCCTCGATGGTCGATACCGACATCACAGGTGCGCCAATGAGCGAAGAACGCAAAGCAGAATTGAGCCGTGGCACGCTAATAGGCCGGATTGCTACCGTTGATGATATTGTTAAATGCATCCTGTTCCTGGCCTCAGACGAGAGTTCATACATAACAGGCACCACTCTCGATATCAACGGCGGCTTACACATGCACTAGTAAGGTTGAGGAGAGCCAGAATAATAAGCATAGCCAAAAAAACTTGCTGCTTCACTGAAGCAGCAAGCCATTCCTGCTGCTAACCTTAACTTAACAGCGTAACCACACAAGGCCATAAGGCGGAAGCATCATAGGTTGATCGCTCTCATACATCGTTTCACTTAACATATCAGTCATCCGCATATTGGTAGCAAAGCGACGCATATCGAGCATTTGTGATTGCGCACTAAAATTCGCTGCCACATAAATCGCTTCCTGACCCATCTGACGCATAAAAAGCGCGAGATGTCCGTTACCGCTATCAAGCCAATACGTGGGCCAAGTCGCAGCAAAAATCGCATTTGCCTTCCGCAACGCGATCATATGTTGGATCGGACCAAAAATACGTCCCGCTACACTTGCCGCATCATGACGTTGCTTAAGCGTCTCCTCATTCGCAAAAGGGCGATGAACCCAGCGATTATCATAAGACTTGCTGCTATCATGCTGATATCCATAATCATTAAGTGTACCAACCTCATCACCCAGATAGAGCAATGGAATACCCCCAGCGGCAAATATCACACCCATGATCGCTAAAATACGCTGGATAGCCAGCCCAATAGCAACAGTATCTCCCCGATGTAGTGCTTGCTCCAAACCAGCCAACGATGCCGTTGTGCCACAAATACGCATATCGTTGGTTTGCGGATTATAGCCAAATGGTAGACCATTCGCAAAACTACCCCCAAATCGCCCCGTATAAAAATCGTTCAGAAAGTTTCGATGCCCCCATGCATCAATACCAATTTCGGCACAGTCCTCGTTCGCAAAGCCCCAACCAATATCATCATGGCTACGCACATAGTTCACCCAGGCAGCATTCGCCGGAATAGCAAAACGCTTCTTCATGCTATACTGCAACAAGCGCGTCTCTGTTGTAGCTAACGCTTCCCATAATAAAACCATTAATAAAGGATTATAACTGATCTCACACTCACGGCCTATGTATTTCGCAATTTCATCGGGATGCACAATCGCTTCCGCTTTGAAAACTGTCGCAGGCGCAGCAACTCTCATCAGCACATTGAATGCCGCAATAAGCTCATGTGCCTGCGGCAGATTTTCACAATTAGTACCCAATTGTTTCCAAATAAAAGGAACTGCATCCAGTCTCAGAACCTCAACCCCTTGATTAGCCAGAAAAAGCATCTCTCCCAACATCGCATTAAAAAGTGCTGGATTAGCATAATTGAGATCCCACTGGTACGGATGAAACGTCGTCCACACCCAACGTTGCGCCTCTGCAACATAGGTAAAACTACCAGGAGCATGCTCTGGGAAAATCTCGCGTAATGTCTGACTATAACGTCTCGGCATCGTTTCATCTGGAAACATCCAGTAATAGCCCTGATATACCGTGTCGCCTGCCTTTGCCCGCAAGGCCCACTCATGTTCATCTGAAGTATGATTCATCACGAAATCAAGTACCAAACTGATGCCGTGCGCCCGTAACTCAGTAGCAAGCTCTGCCAATTCTTCCATCGTCCCCAGCTCTGGCCGCACTTCCCGAAAACTGCTCACTGCATACCCTCCATCATTAAAGGGCACAGGCATACGGAAAAGCGGCATCAAATGCAAATATGTCAGACCCAATTCCTCAAAGTAAGGAATACGCGCACGAATACCTGCCAAATTGCCAGCATAGAGATCAACATAGCAGACACCACCCACCACACGTTCGCTTTGAAACCATCGTTCATCCCTACTAGCATCAAGCATATGCAACGCTAAAGGGCGCTCAATAAATGCCTGTGCCGTCGTCACGCAAATCCGCTCTAGCTGCTCAACAAAATCAGGCCGCTCCCCATAAAGACTTGATAACAAGTCAACAAGGGAAGCAAAATGTCCCTCCATGCGCGTGAAAAATAGTGAGCGTTGCGCTTCTTCGCTGAACAGCGTGCTCAGGCGTTCACGCATTACCTGCCATAGGTCTCGTGATGAAACCATCATAATAAAAAAACCTCCAAGATAAGATAGTCCGCTTGCGGCAAATACACTATAGCACACATCTCATCAAGGTAAAGACTACCGTGTTGTCCTGACAAAACTCATTCAACAAGGCATTGCAGCACGCTAATACCACCTATAGTATCCTTTTTGCTAGCAACTCCAATCGAGATATGTTGCCGGGTTACTATCAAAATTTGGCCCTGCAATAGGCGTCTCTTGAAAAAAAAGCGTATCATTTCCAGGGCAGTCACTGCCGGGAATAGTCGCCATCACCTGCACGGATGCCCCAGGAGCGAGCGTTCCGCTCGCGGGAGAAAATGTCTCATTCACGTAGTTCTGACCAAAAACTCCCCAGGTTGCATTAATTGGATTCGCGCTATTTGCTGTCACCGTCACCACACATGTCCAATTTATATTATGTGTACAAGATGCAAGGCTAAATATACTCTGGTCCGGCGTGACAGAGATATCCGCGCAAGCAATTGGAACCTGTACCGTATTCGCCGGGCCTGTGATTGTAAGCGTCTCACTCCCAGGACACCTTGGGTTACTCCCATATAATGTAAATGTGGCCGATTGACCAGCAGCAATGGAACCAGAGCTAGTAGAAAGAGTATAGTCAGGAGGATTGATCGATGCCGACCACTGAAGCGAACCTGATGCCTGCGCGGTATTAGTCAGCGTCATCGTACAAAATGCATTGCTGGCCCCTCCTCCATGCGTATCCATCGTACAATTCGCAAAATCGTTTACCATGCTCACAGGACTCACATTTAAAATCGGTAGTACAGGCGTAGGACTTGGCGTGGGCGGAGCGGTTGGTACAGGTGTTGCTGTCGGCACAGACGTTGGGATTGCTGTCGGCACTGGACTAGAAACAGAGGTCGGCGTACTATTCAGAATCTGATTACCTGTAGTCGTTGCACGGGATATTGCAGTCGGCTTTGATACGCCTGTTGGTGATATCTTACCTGTCAAAGTTGGAGAAGAACCTTGCCTTTGGTGCGCTATAGAGGTAGCCAACGATGTCGGACGTTGAACAATATTCCTTGTATTAGGTCCTGAACCATGAGCTGATTGAAACAACCACACCGATGATGCGGCAATGATAGCAATTACAAGAACAAGTATCACTGCAATCATCAACCAATGCATAGATGGCAGTTTTTGGGCTTTTCCTGGCACATTGGGAATTGCTGAAGGAACCTGGCTTTCTGCTGCATTGAGTACGCCAGGCGGGTTCTCTTGCCGATTCACAGCCAGAAACAGTTCTGGTTGAGGTGGTACCCACGACGCAATAACTTGTCCCGTCTGATGCATTTCTCTGGAGAAAGATGCAAACTGAGGCTCAGCTGATGGCGCTTGCACACTCCTCGCGACAAGCATCTCACGCCGAATAGTGTCTCCACCTTCCCTACTTGACGCAGCCTCGCGAGGCTCTGTTGTATGCGTCGCACTGACTAGCTCCGATATTGCTTTCACAACTGTCGGTAGATTTCCCTCGGCAATCGCTGTTACAATGTACTCTTCTTCCTGTGCAGCTTTCACAACCGTCGAGAGGTTCCCTGAAGCAATGGATGTTGCAGCATTCCCATCGATCTCCACAGGTTCTGCGGGAAGCTGTACACTCTGGCAAGCTTGCTCTAATTCCTGTGCAAAATCCAGCACGCTTGCAAAACGCTGTTGAGAGTCTTTAGCAAGTGCGCGCATTACAACGGCTTCAACAGCAGAAGCTATCTGCACCCCGTTCGCACTCAAAGACGGCGGAGGCGCGTAGAGATGCTGTGCGCATAGTTCAGCGAACGAGCCATGAAAAGGTCGACCTCCACACAGCCATTCATACACCACCACCCCCAAAGCATACTGATCACTGGCAATACGAGGTTTGCCCATAATTTGCTCTGGAGCCATGTAAGCAACTGTCCCCGCCGCCGCTTTCGTACTCTGTGAACTGGACGAGGCTGAAACTAGGGCAATCCCAAAATCACTTAACAGCACCTCACCACGCGAGCCAATCAACATATTTTCAGGTTTGACATCGCGATGAATCAGTTTCCGTTCATGGGCATACTGAAGTGCTGAAGCAATTTGCGTAACATACCCAACAATTTCAGACAGTGCCAGACACGCTCCTTTAGCATAGCGTTGGCGTAATGTCCCATTAGGAGCATAGTTCATGATCAAAAATGGAATTTCACGCTCTATGCCGCAATCCAAGACGCGGATAATCGATGGATGCTCTAGAGAGGCAATGACACGTGCCTCTTGCAAAAATTCTTCCTGCTCACGTGTCACCAATTGGGCATGCAGTACCTTGACCGCACCAGAGGATTGCAAATGCACATGTCGCCCCAAATAAACTTCTGCAAAACCTCCCTTACCCAGTAATTGCAGCAGTTCATAATTACCAAAACGTTCGCCAACCCGGTCAGCCATATGACTTCACTCCCCATAAAACCCAATCATTCACTAAAGACCCATAATGCTTGCCCATTCACACTTAGAACAACACAAATCATAACTAGCTATATCTTTTTTATTCACAATGTATCAAATACATCTCTGCAAGAGATACGATACTCTACATGGGGTGGATTATAAAATATATCATGAGAAACGTCAACAGTTGCTGTGGGAATACAAAACTGGCAAAGACACGCCAATCAGTATATGTATCTCAACAACACTGATTGGCGTGTCTTTGCTTCGTGCCCTTATATTAGGTAATATGACAACATGCGGCACAAACATTATTCATGTGCTACTCAGTAAGGTGAATTTCTAAGCCATATAAAGATTAAGACTGTATGAGCAGCCGTCCTGAACTTTCGACATGAGTAATTTTACATGCTCGCAGATAGTCTTCTACCACCTACCTGCATAAGTATTTTAATCCTCGCACGCCTCTCCCTCATGGCAGGAACATTGCTCGCCAGTACGTGCCTCATGTAAGGCTTCGCGTCCCTCTTGCACAATAAAATAGACCAACACGAGCGCGGACAGGGGATCAGCCCACCACCATCCAAACAGATGGTTAAGCAAGAGGCCAACAAGCAATGTCACCGACATATAAGCACATGTGATGCTACACATTGCGTCAGCCTTAAGAGCAGCACTTCCGATACGCTTCGCAACACGCAACTTCCCTTGCCACAACAACGGCATCACAATTGCTGCCGCCAATGCGAGACCAACACCCCACCAGGATGATACCGGATGAGTACGTGTCAGAAACGTCCACCCACTATCAGCCACAATATAACAGGCTAATGCGAACAGGCCCAGTGCCGTAACCCAGGCTGCTCGTCGTTCCGCCCATTCTACACGCTCTTGCGAACCCCCTCGACTCTCTACTAGCAATCGCCACAACAACATACCGCCAGCGATAAGTTCGATGATGCTATCAATCCCAAAGCCTTCCAGGGAAACGCTTCTGCTCGCAAAACCAACACTCAGAGCAATACCTGCCTCAACCACCATCCATACAATGGTGACTATTTCGATATTCACCCCTAAACGTAACTGTCCATGCCGCGCAGACAGCAGTGACGAGGAAGAAGTAGTTTGTGACTCTGGTAATGAATGTGCCATCTGCAACCATCCTTTTTCACCAAACTAGGACTTCCTCGTCACGCCATCACGCACAGAGGAAGCTGTATAACGCGATAGCTGAACTAGATTCCAAACAGGCTCAAGACGGCCCCCAGACAGCCTTTGCGTTCTGCATGCGTAGATACATTATTATTCGCTGTCCTCGTCAATAACGTCCACTGCTCCTTCATGTCACTGGAATACGCAGGCAGCAAGGTCACACACAGGTTATGCTTCGGACGCAACGTAATCAGCGGCTGCGTTCCAGGCACATAACCAGGAAGAGGCTGGAGCGCGTAACGTTGCAACACAGTTGCAAGAATCATCTTCGCTTCCAACTGAGCAAGCGGCATACCGATACACGTGCGTGGACCACCGCCAAAGGGGAAATAAGCTCCAGCTGGAATATTTTCCCCCTGTGCGGCATCCCAACGTTCTGGACGAAAAACATCTGGATCGCCCCAAACCTCCGGCAAACGGTGAATAACCCATTGACTGAGCATCAGCAACGTGCCAACAGGCAGACGTACACCGTCGATCTCACATTCCTGAGCCACAAAACGCGCCTGAAACCATGCTGGAGGATAAAGACGCAACGTCTCATCCAAAACCCAATTCAGATACGGCATCTGCGCCAGGTCCTCGACTGTTGGCACACGCCCATTCAGTACGTTCCGCAACTCATCCTGAAGTTTAGCGCGCACCTGTGTATGCTGCGACAGCAAATAAAAGGCCCAAACCAGCGCATTTGCCGTCGTTTCATGTCCAGCCGCCAGAAACGTTAAGATGTGGTCATGTATCTGCTTCTCGTTGAGTTTTACTTCAGGATCATCTCCATAAGGTGCTTCCAGTAGCATCGAGAGTACATCATGATACTCTTCTTTGCTGGCACGCCGTTGCGCAATCAGCGTATAGATCAACATATCAAGCTGACGCGTTGCCGCCATGCGCTTGCCATATCCGGTAATGGGATTATCAATACGAATATTGAGCGCGTCTTCGGCAATACTTCCCTGACTGCCAATCATATCATTAAACACGCTACTGAGTGCCTGCAGTTGATGCGAGAGATCAACCGAGAAAAGGCATTTACTGATAATACGCAACGTCAATGCCTGCATATCGCGTGAGACATCAATTTGATCACCAATTTGCCAGTTTTCGAGCAATTCTTGCGTGTATTGATCAATAACCTCTGCGTATCCCTCAACCTGCTTTTTATGAAATGCAGGCTGCACGGCGCGACGTTGCTGCCGATGCTGCACACCATCTATCGTCAGCAACCCCTCGTTCGCCGAGTTTCCGTCCTGCTGCAAACCACTATTCGAGAAAAAACGGGGATGTTCCACTAATACATAGCGTACATGTTCAGGGCGAAACAGCAGCACTACAGGCATTTTACCGATATGAATCGTTGCCATATTGCCATACGTGCGCTGGAGTTGCTGGAAGTAACCAAGCGGATCACTACGAAACGAGAGCAAATTGCCAATATACGGGAGTTTGCGTGGTCCTGGTGGAAGTTTTGCCTTTGGCGTTTGTATATCTTGCGCTGTAGTTGCCATCGAATTTTGTCCTTTTAGTATGCTGTTCTCACATGCATCTCCTCTCTATAATAGAACATTGAGAGGAAGAAAGACAACCGTTACATTGCTCTTCTGCATGAGAACAGCAGCTTTTTAAAAGCGCAATAGTCGTCTCTGTGACCATTTCGTGTTACCATTGCGTTGTAAAGAGAAAAGAAAAGGCTCACAATCTCTAAGAGGAAGTATCTATCTTGCTTGGGTAAGGAAGCAAAACATGCAATCAACAGATATCATTCACCAGCATATCAAAACTGATATTGATCGCTATACAGAAAAAATTTTGCCACCACTTCAGCACCAATGGCCTCTTCTTAGCCGCTCACAACAGGTCCTTGCCTATCTACCAGCTTCAGAAAGCATGACTGAGCAAGACAAGAAAAAAAGGCAAAACGCATCAAATGAAGGACAGCTTAAGATAAGCCATCCTTCATTTGATCAGTACGCCTAACTTCTACACAGCAGCTTCTTCTTCCACCAGAGTGCGTCCAGTGAACTGGCTATTATACAGGTCTGCATAGAAACCGTGTTGTGCCAACAGGGCTTCATGTGTTCCCTTCTCAATAATGCTTCCATGATTCATCACCAAAATGATATCGGCATCACGAATGGTTGAGAGTCGATGAGCAATCACAAAACTTGTTCTGCCCTTCATTAACTCCGCCATCGCCTTCTGAATCTGCATCTCAGTTCTGGTATCCACACTACTCGTCGCCTCGTCGAGGATCAAAATTTCCGGGTCGGCCAGGAATGCACGCGCAATAGTCAACAGCTGCTTTTGCCCCTGCGAAATGTTAGTTGCCTCTTCATTGAGTACGGTACGATAACCTTCCGGCAAGGTACGGATGAAGTGATCCGCATAGGCTGCTTTCGACGCACGCACAATCTCTTCTTCCGTTGCACCATCACGCCCGTAAGCGATATTATCGTGGATCGTTCCACTAAACAACCAGGTATCCT
>DAICZM010000409.1 GCA_027311145.1 Ktedonobacterales bacterium | reverse complement strand
CGGCAGCTGGCGTGCCTCATAGCGTTCCTGACGCTCAGGACGAGCGAGCGGACCAGTTGGATGATTTGTGACATTCAGTGGCGGCGGCGTGATTGGCAATGAGCCATAACCCGTGCCGTGTGGTGGCGGCGTGACACGCTGCGAGCCATTGCCATTGTTGTTACCCATCCCATTCATTGACTGCGACACATGGTAAATGCGACTGCGATCATAGTCCGAGCGCGGCTGCGCATACTGCGCGGCGGGCATAGAAGGCATGCGGACCGGCTGAATGGAATCAAAACCAGTCGCGATCACAGTAACCTTGACGCGCCCGTCGAAGCTTGGGTCCTGCACCGCACCAAAGATAATATTGGCATCAGGATGCGCCGCTCGACTGATGATATCGGCAGCTTCATTTACCTCAAAGAGCGTCAGGTCCATCCCACCCGTGATGTTAAACAGCACGCCATGCGCCCCGCTGATGTCGATATCGAGCAAAGGGCTAGCAATGGCCATATGGGCAGAATCCGTGGCGCGGTTATCGCCCGTTGCCTCACCAATCGCCATCAAGGCCGAGCCAGCCGAAGACATAATCGTCTTCACGTCGGCAAAATCCAGGTTAATCAGGCCGGGCACAGTGATGAGATCACTGATACCCTGAATGCCTTGTCGTAACACGTCGTCGGCTAAGCGGAATGCCTCAGAGAGCGGCGTGCGCTTGTCGGCAACCTGCAATAAGCGATCATTGGGAACAGTAATCAGCGTGTCCACGTGTTGCTTGAGGTTGGCAATGCCCTCCTCCGCCGAGAGTTGACGCTTTTTCCCTTCAAACGAAAACGGGCGTGTGACAACACCAACCGTCAATGCTCCCACTTCACGAGCAATCTGCGCGACGACAGGGCTGGCTCCCGTGCCCGTGCCGCCACCCATACCCGCTGTGATAAAGACCATATCTGAACCTTTCAAGGCTTCGTAAATCTCTTCCGCATTCTCTTCCGCAGCCTTCGCGCCGACGCTGGGGTTGCCACCCGCACCGAGGCCACGCGTGAGCTTATCGCCTATACGGATATGACGCGGAGCCTGCGTTTGGAGAAGTGCCTGAGCATCCGTATTAATCGCGATAAACTCAATACCCACCATACTCGCTTGTATCATGCGATTGACCGCGTTACTGCCACCCCCGCCCACGCCAATCACACGAATCTGAGCGAAACCTTCTAGTTGATGATTTCCTAATGGTAACATAGTTCGTGGCCCCCCTTTTCGGGTTCTTTGATCTGTAGTACTCAAATTATAACAGATAACATAGAGATATGGATACTACCTTAAGGAATAAATGCGCGCAACCAGCGAGCAAGACGAGCAAGAATATTTGTGGGTTCTTCATACTCCGGCTCTTCCTCATCAATCAGCAACGAGGTATGGCGCAGCCCCCACAGCAACAAACCAACCGCCGTCGCATAGGCGGGACGGCTGATCGAGTCGGCTAGACCGTGTAGACCCAGCGGCGAACCAACGCGCGTCGGCAGATCAAGAGTCTGCCCAGCGATATCCGCGATACCCGGCAATTCCGCTGTACCACCTGTGATCACGATCCCTGCGGGTAACAAGCCATCATACCCTGACTTCTTGATCTCTTCGTGAACCATGCCAAACAGCTCTTCTACACGCGCCTGAATAATCTCGGCTAATAGTTTACGTGGCACAAGGTCATTACAATCGGGCATGAACTGCGCGAGGTCGATCATGTCATCATCAGTGATCGCCGAAGGATCGCTATGACCATACATAATCTTAAGTTCCTCTGCGACTCCAAAAGGTAGACGCAGCCCTATCGCGATATCGTTCGTAATCAGGTTACCCCCCACCGGCAAGACAACGGTATGCCAGATTGCACCATCGGTAAACACCGCGATATCGGTTGTGCCACCACCAATATCGACCAGTGCAACCCCTAAATCCGTTTCGCCGTCAGCCAAGACCGCTTCACTGGAAGCCAACGGCTCTAACACCAGGTCCTCTATCTCAACTTGCGCGGAATGCACACACTTAATCAGGTTGTGAATAGAAGATTTGGCCCCTGTAATAATGTGTGCCTCTACCTCCAGGCGGAAGCCAGACATGCCAAGCGGGTTCTTAATACCTTCTTGCCCATCTACCACATACCCACGTGGAATCACGTGAATTACCTCGCGGTTCGCTGGCATCGCAATAGCGCGCGCGACCTCTATCGCCCGACTGATATCATTCTGCACGATGTCACGATGACTGGGCGAGATAGCCACAAAACCCTTACTATTCTCCGAGTCAATATGACTACCCGCTATACCAACATACGCCGAGGTAATTTTCTTGCCAGATAGACGCTCCGCACGATCTAAAGCCGCCGCGATGGAAGTGACTGTCTCTTCTATGTTCACTACCACTCCCCGGCGCAAGCCTTGCGAAGGACAGGTGCCAACACCAACAATATTCAGTTTCCCGTCGCGGTCTAGTTCACCGACCAGGACACAGATCTTTGTTGTTCCAACATCGATACCGACTATCACCCGCTCTTGCATATTCTTTGCTCCTCTTGGGCGGTACAGTTGAGACGCGCTATACATCCAGCAAGGCGATCTCTTGTATGCTCTCCCCGCTCAGGCGTTCTACTTCAATGTATAGACAGGATGCAGGCCATAGCGCAAATCAATCGTTGCCAGCGACAACTGCTGATGTTGTGCAAGGGTAAGAATAGCCTGCAACTCAACTAAGCGATTTTCCAATGGATTCACATCACTGGCATTGCCCAGATATGCCAACCAACCAGTCGGCCCGACAACAGTGTATGAACCATCTGCCGTCCCGCTTTTGCCCATACTATCATCATAACGTAAGGTAAAGGTGCTAATCCCTGTTAACACGGGCAAACGAGTAAAAATCGTCTGTGCAAAAGCAATATCAGCCGGATTCAGATGTGTTCCCACTTGGATCAACTGACTCTTGCTCACCTTACGCCCATCCAGCACGGTAATCAGGTGGAGCGTTGTTGGCATTTGAGCAGCTGGAGCAATCACCACGCCATTTGCATCAACGCTATAAACGCCCTGCGCCGTCTGCCAGAATAAGACCGGCACACGCTCCGTCACATTAATCGTGATCTGATTAGGCCAGTTCTTGCTCAAGTCCGCATGCGCGACAAACGAGTTGGTATCAATACGCTGGGTCAGCGCAGTAACATTCAGGAGAAAGATATTCTGACCCTGCATACCCATCTGCTGAATCTCGTCAACGAGCTTCGCGTTATGTGTGCCGACGACGTTCACTTGCGCAATGCGAAAAGCATTGCTGCTCAAAAGATAATGCCCACCCAAGATGAGTACAACCACCATCGCCAAAAAACTAAGCAAGCGCCACAGCCAGCCCCAACGCGACTTTTTCTTCACCGCGTGGCTCCGTGCCGGCACAGGCATACTCTGACTCTGTGGCAACTGGCGCACGGCTTTCATACGCCCACTGGTTGCACGAACCCCTGTCTGTGCGAACGTTCGTGATGCCATCACATACTTCGGCGGACGGGCACGCTCGCTACGCAACTGCTGCTGACGTTGCGCAAAGGCGTTCCACGCGCTTGCTGGGTCAGCATCGGGAACCGTGACAATGCGTCTGCTGCCCTGCATATCATGACCCATACGCGGCAATTTCTCAGAAATCGGCTCCCGCCGAGAGGTATACACGTGGGGCATCCTCTCCCCACGCAACGGTTGTTTTTCTGTCATGACGCCAGCACCTTTCATTCACCCCACTCGCCGCGCAATTCCACCTCCATCTCCAGGTTGACCCCAAAGCGAGATAAAACGCTGTCGTGAGCTTCTTTAATGAGTGCCGCTACATCAGCAGCCCTCGCGCCTCCTACATTGACGATAAAATTCGCATGTCGCTCAGAAATCTGCGCGCCACCACAGCGATACCCTTTCAGACCCACCGCCTCAATCAAACGCCCAGCATGATCGCCCGTCGGATTCTTAAAGACAGACCCCGCACTCTGCTGTGGTGGTTGCGTGCGCTTACGGTGCTGTTTATGCGCCTCAAGCGTTGCATGCAAGTGCTGTGGGTCAGCTCGATGTAATGTTACAGCCAAACGCGTGATAATCTCCCCCGGCTCGATGAGCATGCGTGGCGCGGCTACAGGAAAGCCACGCTCGTCATACTGCACACGCCGCTCCGCTCGAAAACGACTCTGTCGATACCCCAGATCAAGCTCGTTCTGTAGATAGCGCACGATCTGCACATCTGTTCCCTCTACTACTGTCTGACGCGCATCCAGCACCTCAACCCATTCCAACACCGCTCCCAGATTGCTACCGTGTGCCCCCGCATTGCTCACCACACCCCCTCCTAATGTGCCAGGGATGCCAGGGCCAAACTCCAAACCAGCCCAGCCAAGCGGGGCCAATTCGTTCAACAAACGCGGCCAGTTTACGCCTGCATCGGCAATCAGCAGCGCGCGCCACTCTGCCCCTTCCTC
>DAICZM010000408.1 GCA_027311145.1 Ktedonobacterales bacterium | reverse complement strand
CCCGCGATCAGGCGCTGGACCTGGTACTGGCTCTTTCCACAGAATGAGCAGCGATAGGTCGTGCGTACATTTTTCGAGTTTGCCACGTCTTGTCACCTTTTCCCTGTGGGGACATGCGCAAAGCCGCGCAAATGTTCCCGCTACATGCTCCTACTGCTTACAGCGGGAGCATTCGATGCCTACTGTTGTGCCTCATGGATTTGTAATGGAGTCTCGGTTAGTTCATGGGTGCTGCTGGTATCCTGAGAACCCTCTAAGCCGTTGGTCTGCGTTGCCTCAGTGAGTGTCTCGGCAACAAGGGCCGCCGCCTGCGCATTTTCAGCACTGACCTCTTCGCTCTCTACAGCAATCTCTTCTTGCGCATCGGGATCAGGATCGGTAGTCAGTTCTACAAGACGAGTAATGGCTTTCTCACGCCGATAGCTGACAGCTAAAGCACGAATCTGGCCTTCGCTACGAGGCAATTGCTGCCCCGCTTGCTCATAAGCGCGGAAAAGATCAGCAATTTCATCAGGACTAACCACGATAGACTCTTGATTGGCAACCTCATCCAGAACAAGTTGCCGTTTGGCACGTTTCTCGGCGTCAGGTTTCAAGGTTTCCAGGTATTCCTCGCGACTTTGGCGTGTCATCATTAAGTACTGATCTAGCGTGAGTCGCTGCTGCTCTAACAGGTGCGAAAGTTGATGCAACATTTCGTCCGCCTCTTCCTCAACAAGCAGGGGATGCACGGTAATCTGTGCCTGCTCGATGACGGCGGTGACAACTTTTTCGCGCAAGCCATCGCGCTCACTGCGTTTTTTGCCCTCTAAGATTTCGTCGCTAATGGCCTTGCGCAGGTCTTCCAGACTTTGGAAGGTCCCGTTACTAGCGGTAGCGGCGAGAGCATCGTCGAGTTCAGGGACGCTTTTGGCCTCAATTTTGTGCAAGGTAATCTCATAATCACCTTGTTGGCCGGCCAGCTTCTCATTGCTGTAATCAGCAGGAATGGTGGTGCTGAATGTTTTGCTTTCGCCCACCTGCATGCCAACGAGCTGCTCATCCATGCCTGTGAAGAGACCATGCCGCTCGTGTGTTAGCTCAAAGGGATTATCTTTGAGGTCCGAAATGCTTTTGCCCTCGGCAGTAAGTTTGAGATCAACGGTCACACGATCATCATAGGCGGCGGCTCGTTCGACAACACTCCACGTTGCCTGCTGATTGCGCATCGTGTCCAGCTCTTTTTCCACCTCTTCTGAGGTGACGGTAGCTTCTGTGCGCTCAAAATGAAGGGAGCGATAATCGCCCAGCACGGGCGGAGTGATGATAGGAACCGTGATATGGAAATGATAGGGTTGACCAATTTCAAATGTGGGCGCATCCAGTTTTGGTTGTGTGATCGGAACCAGCTCGTGCTCTTTTAAGGCATCCCGATAGGCATCTGAAATCAGGTCATCAAGACCCTCTTGATAAATATACTCTTTGCCAAGTTTACGTTCCAGCAGAGAGCGCGGGGCTTTACCGCGCCGGAAGCCTTGCACATCCACCTGCTTCACTAGTTTGCGATATGCCTTCTCTGAGGCTTTTTCCATCTCGTCCCAAGTCACATCTACTTCCAGGACGGCCTCACTTGTTGGTAATTTTTCGACTGAGACCTTCACGTTTCCTCCAACCGCTTGTAGCACAATATGCTAGAAACCGTACTTTATAGAGCAAGCTTTTGTGTAGGGGTATGAATGTGCATCTTATGCGATGGAATTGCTTCCCTACAACAATCACAACAATAGCGTATGTACATATGACGGGAGTGTAAGGCAACTCGCAACTATCACCTGGAAGACGAAAACACTTCTGAAAGTGGTTGCCTGTCTCTCAGATCAGATGTTTTGTATCCGTATCCGCACGTGATCTGAGGGCGAAAGTTACGCCTATCCCGCTCCTGTTAGGCGGAGGGGCAAATCTTGCTCATGCCTGACAGGATCATATCGAAGCGGGAGACGGGGATCGAACCCGCGACTTTCTCCTTGGCAAGGAGATGCTCTACCACTGAGCCACTCCCGCAGCACCACACGACAACACTACACATCAGATAGTGGGCGGTGAGAGACTCGAACTCTCACGGTTCATCACCAACAGATCCTAAGTCTGCCCTGTCTACCAATTTCAGCAACCGCCCGCGCTAGGGACTAGAATACCCTCTTTGTTTTAAGAAAACAAGGCAAGAGGATAGAATGTTCCCACTTGAGGATAATACATCAGCACCTTCCCTTATGTCAAGACAATTTGTGCTTTTTGCACTTTTCTCACCAGTATTTTTATGCCATCATAACACTTATGCAGAAATTATGCTGTGCGTTGTCCGATGTTCACTGCGAGAAAGTCACTGTGTTACGTTTTCTTAACCGAACAGGTTAAGATATTGGTACTTCCGAATGTAACTACCTATCATCTATACTTGCAGATATGGACATGTATTTTATATATAAGTCCTCTACACCCCTCTTTCCATGACCTGATGTCTAGGGATATCTGGTCTGTTCTCTCAAATGCTCGATTGAGAGAATCTATCTATGAAGTTTATGTTTTATGCTGTGAAAGCGAGGCCAAATCTCTATGCGCTTCTCTTCTCGCTCAAAGGTGAGCATTGTTGTATCGCTCGCCGCTATTGTCGCTATCGTAGCAGGGTTTGCTGTCTACGCGACATTTGGCAAATCTGCTAGTTCAGCACATGCTGCTGGTAGTACCTTCTCGTTCTCTGGTGCGCTCTCAAAGGCGAAAATGACTGGCACTGTCAGTGTGGGTTCGCTACCTACAACTGGCGCAGCTCCAACGGGAAAATATCTAAAATATTCCGATCATGGGCGTCCATCGGCTAATGGCGTATCTGCCGCCGCCGTTGCCGCGCGTCGCCCGAGCGCAAAAAATTCTATAATGACTGCGGGCGCGTTGTTGCACAACTTTGATGGCGTCAGTGCAATTCAAAATGCCCAGCAAAATGGTTTTGATGTGGAGCCGCCCGATGAGTCAATCGCGGTTGGTAGCAACTACGTCATCAACACAGTGAACCTGACCATTGCTGCCTATAAAAAGAATGGGCAGATTGCCGCTGGCCCAATTTCTATTGGTCCTTTCTTCGGTGAGAATGCTGCTATTCAGGGTTTCCTCAATGGGACAGGCGTTATCAGCGATCCACGCGCCTACTATGATAGTGCCAGTCATACTTGGTTCATCCTGGTGTGGGTAACCGATTATGTTGGTGGCACGTCTCATGTAGACGTCGCGGTTAACTCCAGTGACCCCATCTACACTCCTTGGAATATCTATCAGATCGACGTGACTGATGCCCTGGCCGCTGGTTGCCCCTGCTTGCCAGACTTCACCATCCTGGGCGTTGACCAGTACAACGTCTATCTGATGCCCAATGAATTCCAGCTTTCCGGTGCTGGTGGCTTCAATGGCTCACAGATCTATGTTCTCTCGAAGGCCGATCTGATCAGCGGCAATCCTACTCCTAATGTGGTTCATTTCGGTGGCTTGAGCATCGCTGGCACTATCGCTTATCATCTCCAGCCTGCCAACGAGCATGGTTCTGCTCCTGCTGAGTACTTCATGAACTCCCTTGACCCCAATAACACCTTTGACAATCGTCTCGGCCTGTGGGCAATGACCAACCGCGCTAAAGTGTCACAGGGCGTTATTCCTAACTTGACCGCGACCGTCATTGGTAGCGAAGCCTATTCGATGCCACAAAATGCGCAAACTCCTGTCGGTTTCAATTCCGGCATCTCGGCCCTCGGTTTCCCTGCGCAGACGAGTGGCTTAATCACCGGCGACTTCGATGCATTGGGTGAGCTGACCTACATCAACGGTCATCTCTACACTGC
The DNA here is from genome assembly GCA_027311145.1 of Ktedonobacterales bacterium. Classification (GTDB taxonomy): domain Bacteria; phylum Chloroflexota; class Ktedonobacteria; order Ktedonobacterales; family Ktedonobacteraceae; genus DTNP01. Next base: position 633 of record DAICZM010000408.1, on the reverse strand, counting down.
CTTGAATACGTCAGTCAATATCCCCGGCGACACGGTCGCACGCGATGGCATTGCCTGGTTCGATGTGATGCCAAAACTCTCTGGTGGCACGATTAGTGGTAGCTCCTATGTCAATGATCAGGGCTATATTGCCGCACAGGGCCTCTACCTGCTCTATCCTCACGTTGAGGTAAGCTCAAGCGGAACCTTCGCCATTGTGTTCTCCTATACTGGCGCATCAACCTTCCCGAGTGCCGGCTATGTCCTGCGTCAGTCTGGCAACAAGAACTTTGGCCCATTGCACACCGCCGCTTCCGGTGCTGCTCCTGACAACGGTTTCACCGCTGTTGGTGGCCCAGGGCGCTGGGGCGACTACTCTGCTGGACAGCTCGATCCATCCGGCAGTGGCATCTGGTTCGCCACGCAATATATCCCCAATAACGGCGATCAATTCGCCAACTGGGGCAATCGCCTCTTCGAAATCCAGGGCTAATCTCCCTCTGTAAAAGATAGCAGTCATGTAGCGGCTTTGTTACATGGCTGCTATTTTAATCGGTCTATCGCTTCCCTCTCTTTTTGTAATGTAAATAATTTGATCTGTTAGATTTATATACACTGATCGTTATAAATGGTAGTATTTCCTCTTAACTGTAG
>DAICZM010000407.1 GCA_027311145.1 Ktedonobacterales bacterium | reverse complement strand
CTCTCTGCCCGGCGATTTGTTGCCCGGCTGCCTGACCGAAACCCACCGCCGCTGCGGCCGTCCGACCTGCCATTGCGCGGCCGCGGACGATCCCGGTCATCCGATCTGGTTTCTCACTTTCATGTCCGGCGGCAAACGCCGCGTCGATGAACACATCAATGATATGCGCACCAAAATAACCAACGCCCATACGATAGACTGCACCCTGGCCGAGGGCAAGCTCATGCTCGAAGAGGCACTCTCTGTCAATGAATGGCGTGGAACTACACCCGCGCAGGAGTATCGCAATCGCTTGCCACTGCTCAACCAGCTCATTTGGCAAGTAGCTGAGCTAGGAGATGATCGCGGCTATACATTCATTCATCCCGAGTTGGCAGAACAAGAAGTCATTATCAATTTCATTGGTAGCTGGACATTGGGCGATTATGGCCTGACCTATGACCTGCTGACGCGCGATAGTAGCATACGCGAAGGATTAGAACGCGACGAGTGGATAGAGCGACGACGAGCGTGGTTCCGAGAAGCGAAACCAGCACGGCTTGAACTGGGGTTTGTCCACGAACGAGAACAGCGTCAAAGTGCACTCTGGCTGCCGCCATCAAGCATAAACCCACGTGCGGCTGTGCGCAAAGAGATTGAAATAGGGTGGTCAGTAGAACTGAGTGACACGCTTCTCAACGGCACGCTCCGCGAGATGCCAATGGGAACCGCGATTAACAAGGACACAGGCCGTCATTGGTTTTGGACAAATTATACAGTTGTGCGTGAAGCACAAGGGTGGCGCATTCAAAATATCACGGATGAAGGCGCCAATGTGCAGGGACTTTCTATTGATGAACTCCAAAAACGCATCAAAGAATATGAAGAGGTTATCGAAACACGCGTCAAGCAACGCGATCTCAACCCTGATGTCATCATGGAAGAACTTTCCTGGCGTCTCACACAACTCCTCCATTATTATGACGCGCTACTCATACGTTTACCTCTGGATATCAACGTCAACGAAAAGGCTTATACACGCGCACTAACAACCGGCAACCCAGAACGCACTGTCGTCTATCTGGAACGGATGGCAAACCGTTTCGGTGAGCATAAAGGCGATACGCTCAGACGTTTGGGTGCAACCCTCACTACACTTGCCTATAACTACACGGCACCAGAGATGCGTAAACGGCAAGATGCGCTCCTGGCTCATGCTGAAAACACGTTGCGTGAAGCTATTGCTATCGATGATAGCGCGATTGGCCATATCCTGCTTGCCGAATTTCTCCTGAGCCAGGGACGCAACGACGACACCGAACAAGAGCTACTCAAGGCCAAGATGATGGATACCACCCCCAACGAAGAGGCTTCTATCGAGGCTGGCTTGGGCAATCTGGCCATGCGCCAGGAACGTGTGCAAGCAGCACTGCCACATTTCGAGCGCGTCGCCGATATCAATCCAAACTATCCGGGGGTCTGGTTCAGTCTCGGTTTCACACAACGCCTGCTGGGCCGGATTGATGCTGCGGAAGAAAGCTATCGCCGCGCTATCCACAATGAGCCAAACGATATTCGCCCTTATGCAGAGATGATCGCCATTTATATGAATCGCGACGAGCAAGTCCAGGCACGCCTGATGGGCATGCAGGGCATCCAGGCCAACCCGGAATCGGCCCATCTGCGCGCCTTGTATGCCTCAGTACTCTATGAAACAGGTGAAGCCCGCAATGCCCAGCGTGAACTGGAACGGGCCGAAGAACTCGATCCACAAGACGAAATGGTTGTCACTGTGCGACAATATATCTCAGACAAGAGCAAAAAGAAGTAGCGGCTCTCGTCATGGAGTGCGGCTCGGTGGCAAGCCTCCAGTTGAAAAAAGAATAGACGACGGGGCCACCCCCGTTGATGATAGAGAGGAACATACTATGTTCATCGATGAAGGCAGTGACCTGGCAGAAACTGCACTGCAAGCTTTTCTAGAGGCCTGGTCAGAGAACGATTACGCAGCAGCCTATGACCTACTTGCAAGCTCTAGCCCACTTCGGCAAGGGCTACCACGTGATGCCTGGATCATCCGTCACCAAAGCTGGGCAGAGGAAGCTCAGCCTAGCAATATGCGCTTCGATATCGTTACAGAAGAAGATGATACCGACACAGATGCAAGCAACAGCAATATCATTGTTCTACCCAAAGCCACGCCTGTACGCAACACCGAAGATACATTCGAAGTCTTTTGGTCGATTGAAATGACTGACGCATCACTCAACAGCACCCTTAAGGAACTTCCGATCGCAACAGTTGTGTATCAAGAAATTGGACGCCACTGGTTCTGGTCTCGCTTCACCCTTGTCGAAGAAGAAGGCGAGTGGCACATTCAAGACATGTTTGATGAGGGAAAAGCGGCACAGCGTCTAACGACCGAAGATTTGCATCAACGGATGGATGTGCTGGCCGAAAGCGTCAAATCCCTAGCACAAGAATTTGGTATTGAAGATATCGAGGATGAAGGCAAAATCGAGGATATTATCCAAAAGGTCGAGGACGAACAGTTCTCCTTTGAGGATCTGCTCGGTCAGGTTCAGGAAATTGGTTGGATTACGCAACGTGCCATGTACTATAGCGATGCACTTATTAAAAAGACGCCGGACGATGTACAGGTTTATGAAACAGCAGTGGCACAGGCGACCACAATGGACGAATGGGAGCGTGCAGCAGCATATCTGGACCTCATTATTCAGCGTTTCCCAGATAAACGTGGCCCGGCCTTACGCACACTGGCGACAGCACTCGCAAGCCTGGCCAGCGAATATGAGGAAGAGCGTGCGCAACATTTTATTGAACTTGTCGAAAAAATACTGCGTGCTTCCATTGAGGCCGACCATCACCCCGCCGCTTATACCATGCTAGCAGATTTACTGATCGACGAGGAAGAACGCCTCGATGAAGCTCAAACGCTTCTCAAAGAAGCTCAAACGCGAGCAACGAACCCCAGCGAGCAAGCCGCAGTGGAATATAGTTTCGGTAAACTGGCTGAGATACAAGACAACATGCAAGAGGCACTTGGGCATTTTCTGCAAACCATTCAACTTGATGAGCGTGTGCCGGGAGCTTGGACGAGCCTGGGCAATGCACAACGCGCCTTGGGACAAAACAAAGAGGCCATTCAAAGCTATCAACGCGCCCTGGAAACTGATCCAGAGTCACTGGATGCCTACGTTGAACTAGCACTGATCTACATTGAGCAGAATAAAACTGCCGAGGCGCGTAAGCTTCTGGAAGATGGTCTCAGCCTCTTCCCCGATGAACCAGAACTCTATGCAGCATTCGCCATTGCCGAAATTCAAAGCGGCAACCTGCGCAACGCAGAAGAATATCTGGACATGGCAGAAGAGATCGACGCCGATGTTGAGCTTGTGCAAGATGCCCGCTTATTACTCAACCAGGTAAAAGCCCAGCGGAAAGCCCTCAGACCGAAGAGCAAAGGGCCAAACCAGAACAAACCCAAACAAAAGAAATGATGATCAAACAACAAGAGGAACAAACGATTACCTACCACACAGTCACCCTCGGCCCACTCACACGCGAGGGTGACGCGGTGGCCGAGGTTTTTTTGCCCGACGAGGCAGGCACGATGCAGGCCCAGACCCTTCACGTGCCTGCGGGTCTACCCGGCGAACAGGTCACGATTGCAGTAGAAGCTCCGCGCAAGCCTCATCCCGGTCGGCGCAGTCGTCGCTGGAAAACACGCCCGCCGCGTGTCTGGATCACAGAGCTTCATCAAGCATCGCCACTGCGCGTCTCCACGCCCTGTCCTGTCTTTGGAATCTGCGGCGGCTGCCAATTACAGCATATGCAGTATGAGGCTCAACTGCTATGGAAACACGAGATCGTCCGTCAGTTTCTACACACGCCCGGTCACTTTGAGAACCCACCACTACAGCCTACCATTGCCTGTACTCGACCCTGGCACTATCGCAACCATATGCGTTTCTCCGTCAATCGCGACGGACAAGCCGGCCTAACAGCACGCGGCACACATCGCGTGCTACCGCTTATCGAGTGCCCAATTGCACATGAGCAGATTAATCAAGCCCTCTCTATCGTAAAGCAGCGTGCCAATCCACAACCCCAAGTCCTGATCCGCTGTGGCACAGCGACCCATCAAATGCTCATTCAACCCACACAACCACCAGAGGTAGCACAACAACTTGCAGAAGTCGGCATCGAGCTATGCAGCGAGACAATGGAAGAAATACTGGGCAATGAGACATTTCGTATTCGCCCCAGCTCTTTTTTCCAGACAAATACAGCCCAGGCGGAAAAAATGGCCCAGATGGTGCTTGAGGGACTATTAGGCACACAAGCCTCTATTACCACCAAACAACCACTTACAGTAGTCGATGCCTATTGTGGCGTTGGCACGTTCGCCCTCCTACTCTCCCGTTATGTTGAAAAAGTCATCGCTATTGAAGAATCGGCCAGTGCCATCAAGGATGCCCAGTGGAATACCCGTCAT
>DAICZM010000406.1 GCA_027311145.1 Ktedonobacterales bacterium | reverse complement strand
CTGCTATACCATCAAAAATAACAAACTGGCGAATCCCACTTATAATGGATATACTATTAGCCAGTTAAATAGCTTGAGCGATGATGACCTGAATCGCGTGATTGCTTCTGGTACCTACGCTCCCGGCGTAACGCCGCCCAGCAACCCAAGCTTTATTCCGATTGGCTTTCAGTTTGGGGGACCGCTCTCCTCGATGGATGAGCAATACCTGTTCAATTTCCTGCGTTCGGCTAGCCCAGAGTATTTAGTCAAGAATGGCTATCCGAATCAGAATGGCTTTGATGCCCTCGTTACCTATTTGCAAAACAATTCACCCGCCACGTATGCTACGGCGGTGGCCTTAGGTAGCGTTGGGGCCTTTGGTGCGCCTGTTGATATGACAAATCAGAAGGCGGTCACTATTGGTATTCTCAGCACTGCCACGGGTCAAACCTGTCAGCCCTCGTGTTATCAGTATCTCAATGTGAAGGTCAAGGTTGGTACGGTAATTACCTGGGTCAATAATAGTGGTATCGGTCATACTGTCTCAGCCGCGACTGATGAGAGTACGGCTGCACCCAAACCGGCAGAAAGCATTTTTGACTCTGCGGGCAGTGCGACTTCATTTACCTTGATTGCACCAGGCCAGAGCTTCACGTATACCGTGACGCAGGCGGCCTATAATCTCAATCCAGATCACGCGGTAATGTACTATTGTAAGATTCACCCGATGATGCTGGCTGAGCTGACTATTGTTCCTTAGTTGTGACTGAGTTGTGCCTGTATGCGCTTTTAGAAGCGCATACAACACCAGTTCTGACCATTATCATGTCGTCATCGTGGATGTGTGCGACATGTTGGAAGGGATTGCGATCCATGCAACAAGCTCAACGGCGGGAGATGTCTGATCAGATTTCATGGGCGCGCGCGATGATTTTTGCTGTCGGGTTTTTCTTCATTTCCGCGCTTCTGATCGGGCAGATACCCGGATACATTTACTTACAATTAACCTCTGCATCACTGGAAGGATTAGAGCAAGGCTCTCTTTCTCTCGGTCTGACTTGCATCGCAGCCTTTATCGTTATTCAGGTGATTGTCTTGCTCTTTGATCCCAAGCCGGTTGTGCCTCCCATCATTTTGACGGGGCTGGGCTTGATCTTTGCGCTTGGTGGTCTTGCTTTGATGATCTGGTCTACTTCGACTGGTTGTAACATCAATCAGAATCCTGTAGTGACCTGTAATCAGTATTTCCCTATGGCCGGTGTGACCTGGAATCCTATCCTGGGTGGTAAGGTTCTCTGGTTTCAGCCCAATGCCCTTGACCTGGTCATGATTGGGGCTATTCTGCTCGGTATCGGGGCCGCTATGATCTTCTATAGCCAACTGGCTATACGCGAGCAGCGTAATCCTGATCGTAGCGACCTGGGCACAACCCCTGCGATTCGCTTCATGATTATTGCGGCCAGTGTCTTGCTCGTGCTATTCATGGTCTTCTATGCCTATGTCAACGATCAAGGCTTGGCCTATCAGCTCTCGCCAAGCGCAAGCGGAGCCTTCTGGACGCAGAAGACAATTGACTATATTCTGTCAACTGTGCTTGGCCTTGCCGTTTTCTTGGTCCTGGGTGCATTTGCTCTGCGCCTGCACTACCTGATGCGTCCAGTACGTAAACGCACAATGTCGATCCTCTATGCTGTCGGCGCACTGGGCTTTGCCCAACTCGGCGCGCTGATGGTGTTGTTTGGTCTCTTGGCCTATCCGCTGATTGATTGGATGCATAACTGGACCTTCATCGGGCTGAATAGCTATCTCACCATCTGTTCAAACAAGTTAGCAATCCCTGCAAGCTGCTTCTTCTCGCCCCAGAGTGGCTATATTGTTGACGCTCTGGTCACGACGAACTTCTTTGTCTTGTTGATGGCCGCTATCTGGGCCTGGAGGTCTCATCGCAATATCGTCATCATCGGTGGCGTTGTGACTGCCGCTGTGCTAGCACTTGCTACATTGCTGATCCACCTCTATCCAACAGAGTATTTGATTGCTCTTTTGTTGTGCGGTGGTGCGCTGATACTGGCTACTGTTTGGACGAGTGTTGCACGTCGCGAGTTTGCGGTGGTTGGTGAGAATAAACTTGGCTGTTTGGGGCAATGGCTGATTGTTGGGACGTGTTTGTTGATCTACCTGGCCGCTTTTGCCTTCTTCTCTATCCCTGGTTTCCGCGAAACGGAGCCAAACGTGCCATTTGTCTCAGGTGGGACGATTGCTCCACACGTGGCTGCCGGGCAACCTCCAATTCTGACGGCAACAGATGCTGTTTTCATGCTCATTTTGATGGCGATTCTCGCCGCGATCCAGTTTTATTTCCTGACACGTAATCGCTATCGTGTCTAGGATGAGTCCTGTGCTGAGCCGTTTTAAGAGAAGCGTCTTAACGCCAGCATTTGTGCAGTATGTCTTGAACAATGACAAGAAGCACGAACGATGTAGGGATGGCAACCTGCATTGTTCGTGCTTCTTCGATGCTCTGATGCCACTTGTATTGATTGATAGAGCCTGATATGATCTGTAACGCTATTTTTATTTGATTTGGGCTAGATATAAAATTTGGATAACTTTGGTATATTTTTATGAGCTTGGGCATGCTATAATGGGGTATATAGTTTGCGTGTGGGAGGAATAATAATGCAGTATGAACGGCCCCTCCGAATCCTGATTCTTGCTGCTGAAATTGTGCCATTTGTTAAAGTAGGTGGTCTGGCCGATGTTGTAGGGGCATTACCAAAATCGTTACAGGCTCTCGGACATGATGTGCGTCTCGTTATGCCACGCTATCGCCAGGTTGATGCTCAACATTTTCAGCTAACTTCCGTCCTTGATGCTCTTCCTATCGGGATGGGCACCTTTCAGGTGAATGTGAGCGTGCAGCAAGGCTCTATCGGTGAAGATATCCCCGTCTATATGATAGACGCGCCTCGTTTTTTTGATCGCGAAAATATTTATGGCTACATCGATGATGGGGAGCGTTTTATTCTCTTCTGCCGCGCCGCTTTAGAGGCTATACGTGCTATTAACTGGTCACCGGATATCATTCATTGCAATGATTGGCATACTGGCATTGTACCAAACTGGATGCATACCGTTTATCGTGACGATCCGTTCTACGCAGATGCGGCAACCGTCTACACGATCCATAACCTGGCCTACCAGGGTATTTTTGGCTATCGCATTCTGGAAGTCGCTGGCGTTGCCGCACAAGGTTTTGTCTATCCGCAGATTGCGGAACTGGCAAACGTTGTGGATATTATGGGGCGTGGCATCCTTTTTGCTGATGCGATTACCACCGTGAGCGAGCGCTATGCCCAGGAGATTCTCACTCCCACCTTTGGCGAAAAGCTGGACCACATGTTGCGCGCCCGCCGTGATCGCCTCTTTGGTATTCTCAATGGAATTGATTATCAAGAGGTCAACCCCGCTACGGATCACTATATTCATACATGCTTTGATGCCCACATGCTGGAGGCGCGCGCTGAGAATAAAGTTGCCTTGCAAGAGCAGGCCCATCTGCCAATTCGCCCCGATGTGCCATTATTGGCGATGATATCACGTCTTGCCGACCAGAAGGGCTTTGATCTGCTCTCCCAGATTATCCATCCCTTACTCACGCAGGGCGTACAATTTATTGTCTTGGGTATTGGTGACCAACACTATCATGAACTTTTCCAGAACCTAGCTGCGCGCTACCCCGAGCAATTCGCGATCTTCCTCACGTTTAATACAGAATTGGCACAACGTATCTATGCGGGTAGCGATATGTTTCTGATGCCTTCGCGTTTTGAGCCATGTGGCTTGAGCCAGTTGATCGCCATGCGCTACGGAAGCGTGCCCATTGTGCGCAAGGTCGGTGGGCTTGCTGACACTGTGCAAGAATATGATACGCAAACGGGTGAAGGCAATGGCTTTGTTTTTAATAACTACGATCCCTGGGAACTTTTTGCTGCTATTGTGCGCGCTTTGACTGTTTACCGCTTTAAGGATGTCTGGCGCATGTTGCAGCAGCGCGGGATGGCTGCCGATCACTCCTGGCATGCATCCGCAGTACGCTATGTAGAGGTGTATCGTAACGCGCTCGCATTCCATAAAGGTGGCAAATAATAAGCGTGATCCTGCCTACCTGTGGGTGACATCTTGTGGTGTCATGAAGGCTCTGATGGAGAGGTTGGCACAATGGTAATCTGCTGTGACACTGGTTTGAAGATGGGCTGATTTGAATCTTTGTGGAGAGTCTGGGTATGGTGGAAAGAGAACATGCATCAGATGAAGACGACTTACGGACTAGCCTGAAAGAGCGTGAGCGGCATCTCATGGAACTTTATAATGCGCTCCCGCCCTATGCGACGCATGCTTTTTGGCATCAATTGGCATTGGCGGATATGCCTTTGGAAGTATTGGTGTACTGTGTGCGCCGGGCACACGCCATCGGAGACCATGGTACAAGAAATCAGATTATTGAGTTCATTGTAGGACGTATACAAGTAGCAAATATACGC